>JBFZBH010000327.1:0-2826 GCA_041308525.1 Phycisphaerae bacterium
ATCCATTCCGGGGATTGCTTCCAGCTCTGAAAATGTTCATAAATTAAGCGATGAGCTTACATCAACTGTCTCATTTGAAAAGGATGAATATCTGCTTGGAGAACCGATAACACTGAAAATTCATGCTGAAAATTGCGGGCCCAACTCGATTGACATCGGGGAATTAATCACTGAATATTTTGATTTCTCAGCAAAAGATAAAGAAGGGCAAGCAATAAAATCACATAAACCACCTGCACAAATTTCGCTGCATTCTTTAATTAACACAACGCTTGCAGGGGCGGATTATAACGATGTTGTTTTTGTAAATAAGCTTGTGAATTTTCAAAAACCAGGTACTTACGATGTCTTTTATAAGGGATGTTTATATACCTGGAAAAATTTTCTGGAAAAACCTCAAGAGCGAAAAATATTTCAATTTTCCGGGAATCTGAAGTTAAAAATAAGGAAAAGTTCTGATTCGCAATTAGATAAGGTTCTTAGGACATATTTGGAAATGATTAAATCAGATAATGACCATATAGTTAAGCGCGCCTCTCAAGCTTTGACGGTATCTGATGCAGATCAGGCAGTTAAATTGTTAAAAGAATCTCTCAATGGAAACGATGAAATGCTTCCAGCCTATTGTTCACATTTAACATGGGCTCTGGCTAAGATAGGAACAGAAAAGGCCATAAAGACCTTAATTGATACCTCAAAAAATTCTAACAATGATAAGGTACGTATAGCTGCTATCGAAGAATTAGGCAGATGGCATATAAAGGATGCTGTTCCGACACTTGTTGAACTTTTATATAATGAAAAACCTGTGTTCAGGAGTAAAGCTCTCGAGGCTATTGGTGACATCCGCGACAAGAGTTGTATTCCAAATGTAGAAAAAATGCTTAACGATCCTGATGTAAACGTCAAGAATACAGCAATAAAAGTTCACAAATTACTTACCACCGATTGATTTCTTTTTATAAGAAATCTTTACAGGCTGATTAGGCAGTCCTGTTATCACATTAAACAAGGGATTGTCCAGAGAAAGGTTGTGTATAACGGGAGGGAAGTTGAGGCAATTGAATTGGCTCTTTGGCAAGTTCATAAAGAAGGCCTGATTGATTCGAACAATATCACAGCCGCGCGGGCGGAGTCGCTAAGAGCGGAGGTCATGTTGAGGAATCGGCGAGTTTTACGGGTGCGGAACCGAAGACGGCTGGCTGGTATGTACGGATTGTTTCAATATTCTTTTCGAGGCTGACGAGGGCGGCGAAGCTGCCGCTTTTCTGGACGGCTGTTCGCGCTTTTTCGAGAAGTTTTTCGGCCTGAGCGAAATCGCCCTTTGCCCTGCAGATTTTTGCTTTCGTAAGCCAGACGGGCGCGACGAGGTGATTATCAGAACCGTAAACGCGCTCCTGGATGGACTGCGATTTATCGATGAGTGCCTGTGCCTTATCGAAATTGCCCTGCTGGGCACACAATTCCGCAAAGCTTCCGGCGACGGTGGCAGTGTATAAATGATCGGGGCCGAAACTGTCGCTTATGCTGGTATAGGCCTTCGTGAAATATTCTTCCGCTTCGGCCAGTTTGCCTTCAGCAGCAAGGAGGCCTGCCATATCGGCCTCGAACGGTCCCATTACAGGGTCGTCTGCCGGATGATTTTGGCGCATAATTGCAAATGCCTCCTCCATTGCTCCTTCGGCCTGCTGGTATTTGCCCTGCCCGGAATAGATGGAGCTAAGTGTCCTTAGCGAATAGGCGACGTAAGGGTGATTGTCGTAATAGACTTTTTTCTGCAGGTCGATGCCGAGCCTGCAGGTCTCTTCTGCATCGCGGAAATTTTTCTGGCCGTTATAAATATAGGCGAGGTCGAGCAGGCACATAGAAAGCTCGGAATCCTCGACGCCGCTCTGCCGGGCCTGTGCAAGGGCCTGTTCAGCGAGAGGCCGTGCCTTGCCGTATTCACCGAACGACATATAGGCGCGTGCCATAACGCGAAGGGTCTTGCAGGAAGGGTCTTTTCTGCGGACAGAGGCCTTTGCGGTGTCGTTCGAAGCGGGCGAGCAGCCGGCAAGCGGAATGAATGAAAAGATTAAAGCGGACAGAATTAGTCTGTTATACCGGCTGAAATATTCTTTTGTCTTTGTCATCACAATCACCCTCATCCATCAATATTAATCAATTATTACGGCTGCGTACGTTACTCCCCCCTAAGCTGCCGAAGCAGGCAACTTAACGCAGCCAAATAAAGTATAAGTAATAAATTCGATGCTCCCCAATCGCGCAAGAAAATTTACTGGTGTCGAAAGTGAAGGCTGTGACTTTTGTAGCGAAACGATGGATTTTACGGAATGCAATTTCTAATGCGGCCGGAAACGTCCGGTAAAACAGACAGGAAAGAATTATTGATATTATGGTTTCGTTTGATATTATAGGCTGATTGAAAAATCGCTGGCGGTTTTCGAAAAAGTGTACAGACGGAGAAAAAAATGTCGGCAAAAATAATCGATGGAAAACTGATAGCAGCTCAGATGCGGGATGAGCTAAAGCAGGAAATTACAGAATTGAAAAAGGCAAATATTGTGCCGGGGCTGGGCGTAATACTCGTGGGGGATAATCCGGCTTCGCATTCGTATGTTACAGGCAAGCAGAAGGCCTGCGCAGAGATTGGGATTTATTCGGATGATAACAGGCTGCCTGAAAAGACAAGCCAGAAGGATTTGCTCGCCTTGATTGAAAAAATGAATAAGGATGCGAAGATTCACGGGATACTTGTGCAGCTGCCGCTTCAAAAACAAATTAATGAGAAAGATATCCTTCTTGCAATCGATCCGGAAAAGGATG
>JBFZBH010000328.1:0-2826 GCA_041308525.1 Phycisphaerae bacterium
CTGCTCTTTCGAGCCGCAGATATTTTGGTGAATTGAAGGCAAGGCCGTTGTTACAAACCTCCTGCCTCCCGTTATCGTTTGCCTGCCGGACAAAGTTGCCGCAGCTCCAGATGGGAAAATAATGGATACAGACCCAGTCCTCACCATTGCCTGCCTGATCGGGGTCGCGCAAAGCTCTGGCCATCAGGCCGCAGTCGTTGTGATAAATTGGTGATGATGATGTTCCGGCATAATCGGTAACCTGAACAGTTGCAGTAAAATCACCCCAGAAGGTTTTGTATAAGAACGGCCCCAGCGGATTCCAGGGGTCAGACCAGACTGAAAGGGTGGATTCGATATAAAGCTGGCCGGTTCGGCTCATATTTGCATTCAGAGCAGTGACTGTTTCGTTTTCACCCAATCCTACGAAGCCATCCCAGCCGGTACCTGCAACGCCGCTGGTAACGTAATCATGAGCATTCGTAAAACTGTCTTGAAAAACTGGTGCATAACAAATGCCTGAAAGAATAATTAAAACGATAATTCCCACGTGGATTGATTTTGACGGCATTTTCCCATTCTCCTTAAGAAATAGCAGACCTATAACAGTCTATAAGGTCCTTGCATTGGTTAAAATCCAAAAAAAACCTTTTAAGTGTGTTTTACCTAACCACCGTCCGCTATTATCGCATATTTGAGACGCTTTTTCAAGAAAAATTACTGCAATTTGCACCACTTTCCGCAAAATCTACAAAAAGAAGCGGTATGGAGGGCTGGTTTACTTCAACGAGAAGCTCTATGACTGCTTTGCCAGTTCTTCCTTTGGCCTGTGTTTCCAGCGGCGGTGAAGCCACCAGTATTGTGCAGGGTCATCCCTAACGAACTGCTCTATCGCTTTTGTGTACTCTTCCGTGACATACCTGAGAGGATCATCCTTGTCTTTCCATTCTTCGGGAAATATAGTGCGGTTCATGGCAATTTCAAAAAAGAACCTGTTATCGATTCTCCTGCTGTAACCTACCACGATAGGAATGTTATTCGTTATCGCAAGCAGGCCGATGCTTTTATACGTGCTGGCCTTTCTGCCGAAAAAGTCAACAAAAATTCCTTTTCTGCCCGCATCCTGGTCAGCAATGAAACCGAGAGCTGATCCCGATGAGATTATCTTGTCCATAACAGCGGCGGCGCCTTTTTTATCTACTATCTTCTGGCCTGTCCTTTGCCTCACACCGTAAAGATGCCGGCTGATGAATACGTTATCGAGCGGCCTTGCAACACTGTAGATATCGAAACCGAACAGGCTGAGCAGATATCCGACAATTTCAAAATTGCCGTAGTGGGCTGTAACCATAATCAAACCTTTGCCCTCTTTGAGCATCCATTTGATTCGCTCGATGTTTTTGTATCTCGAGTAGTGCCGCCAGTTGGTTTTTTTAACTAAGCGAGGCGTGAAAATTAAATCGACAGCCATCATCGCAAGATTTTCAAAACTTTTCTGCCCGGTCTGCTCGATCCATTTCTCATCCTTTTCGGGAAAGCTCGCATGAAGGTTTTCAAGTGCCCGCATGCGCCCGCGGTGATAAAACTTCCAGAGAAGACGGCCCAGAAAGCGTGCAAACCTTAAATTTGTTTCCACATTGAATAAATAAAGAAACAAGACGGTGATGCGAAAACAGACATAAACAATCCAATCGACCAAAGAATTGCGTTTGTGCTTTTGCTTTTTTTTCACTATCGGCTCAGCCATAGGCAGTGATTTTAGGTTTCAGCGGCCTATTGTCAAGAAAAAGCACCTTACATAAAAAGATACGCTTTTTAAGCTTTCTAATTTGCGAAAATGATTTGAATTATTCGGGGCAATGGATACAATAAGCAATTTCTAAGTTATGAAAGGAATTGAGAAAATTAATGAGTCTTGAAGCATTCTTTAATCCGAAATCGGTTGCAATAGTAGGCGCATCGCACAATAAGGGTAAGGTCGGCTATGAAATCCTTGCCAATATGCGGCAGGCCGGCTACACGGGAAAAATATTTCCCGTCAACAACAAGATTGACAATATCGACGGTCTGAAGTGCTATCCAGACCTTTTGGCAATTGATGAAGTGCCTCAGCTTGTTGTAATCGTTGTGCCGGCCAAGATAGTCCCTGATATTATGGCCCAATGTGCTCAGATAGGCGTAAAGGCTGTGATTATTATTACAGCGGGCTTTAAGGAGGTTGGCAAGGAAGGAAGGGCACTCGAGCAGCAGGTAGTTCAGATTGCTCGAAGCTCAGGGATCAGGGTAATCGGCCCTAACTGCCTGGGCGTAATAGCGCCTGCGCATAAGCTGAATGCCAGTTTCGGCGGTGATTTGCCTGACGTTGGTTCGATAGGATATATCTCTCAGTCAGGTGCGCTGCTTGCTGCGATTCTCGATATAGCCAATGCAAACACGATAGGCTTCAGCAAGCTTATAAGCATCGGCAATAAGGCTGATGTCGATGAGCTGGACATAATCATGTCTTTGGGGGCCGACCCAGAAACAAAGGTTATTGCAGGGTATCTTGAGAGCATAAATGACGGCAATGCATTCGTCCGTTATGTTGAAAAAATTTCGAATAGGAAACCTGTGCTGCTTATAAAGTCAGGCGGTTCGGAGGCAGGTGCAAAGGCAGCATCATCTCATACGGGAAGCCTTGCAGGCGGAGATATTGCCTACGAATGTGTTTTCGAGCGGGCAGGAGTGATTAGATGCAATTCGATACAACAGCAGTTCGATTACGCCCTCGGTTTTGCAAAACAGCCGCTTCCTAAAGGGCCTAATATTGCGGTCATTACAAATGCAGGCGGCCCGGGCATTATGGCG
>JBFZBH010000329.1:0-5029 GCA_041308525.1 Phycisphaerae bacterium
GCTGTGCCGGCGGATTTTTCGAGCGCGACGTTCTTTCTTTGTGCTGCAGCTTTGTATGGTGACGGGGTAACTCTAACGGGGCTGGATTTTGCGGATTCGCAGCCGGACAAGGCCGTCGTAGATTATTTAAGGCAAATGGGAGCAGACATCATCATTGGAAAGGACAGCCTTGTAACAATAAAGGCATCGCAGCTTAAGGGTGCAAAGCTCGATATGAATAAAACCCCCGATGCGCTTCCAGCGATGTCAGTGATAGCTGCGTTTGGAAAAGGACAGACACAGCTTTTGAATGTCCCACAGGCAAGGGCGAAGGAAACAGACCGGATAAAATGTATGGCTGAGGAATTGAAGAAACTGCAGGTTGATGTCGAGGAATTGCCGGATGGTATGATTATCAACGGCGGAAAGCCTAAGGCTACCCAACTTGACGGCAGAGGCGACCACCGAATAGTAATGGCCCTTTCGCTTGCAGGGATGGCAATTGATGGAGAATGCATAATCGATACCGCAGAAGCCATAAGCGTAACATTTCCTGAGTTTGTCCGGCTGATGCAGTCGACCGGTGCTAATATGGAAATAAGAGAATGACGGAAAATACAAGGTACGAGTGATGAGTAGGAAAATAAACAGGCGGGATTTCTTGAAAACTGCAGCCGCAGGAACAGCAGGTATTGCCCTTTCTTCTTGCCTTGCAGGGCCGGCAGGAAAACTCGACAGCAAAGAACAAAAGCCGAACCTTATTTACGTATTTGCTGACCAGCTCGGGACAAACCACTGCGGTTACGCAGGCTCCAAAAAAGCACGAACGACAAATATAGATAGACTTGCATCACAAGGAATAAGTTTCGGTAATGCCGTATCGACAATGCCTGTCTGCGCAGCACACAGGGCAACCTTGTTTACCGGCAAATACCCGACGACAACTGGTATGGTCATAAACGAGCTTCGAATGAACACCAAACACAGGTGCATCGGGCATGTATTGACTGAAAGCGGATACCAGACAGGCTATATCGGAAAATGGCACCTCTTTGCTAATCAGCTCGGAAACCATCACGACCCCAAAAACAGCTTCGTTCCGCCCGGGCCCAATCGGCTGGGATTCGATGGATACTGGGCAGCATATAATTTCAATCATGATTATTACAACGCTTATCATCACACCGACAGCCCCAAGAAAATATATTATGGAAAAGATGTTTATGAGCCTGACGGTCAAACAGACCTTGCGATAAATTTTCTCAAGGAAAAAAGCAAACAGAAAAAACCCTTTGCCCTGTTTTTATCTTATGGTGTTCCGCATGACCCTTGGAACATCGCAAACGTTCCCCAAAAATATTACAGCATATTCAAGGATGAAAGTTTTCCAAATCCCAACAATTACAAGAATGAAAACGACAAGTATTCCGACAGCTGGGGACGAATTTCTCCAGAGGATAGAAAGAAGCTCGAACTCTTCAGAAGAATCTACTACGCAATGACGGCCTGCCTCGATGATAACATCGCAAGGCTTCTGAGAGCAATTGAAGATGCCGGCATTTCGAATAATACAATTGTTGTTTTCTCTTCTGACCACGGCGAGATGTTCGGAGCACACGGCAGAAGAAATAAAAATATTTTCTATGATGAAGCAGCAAGGGTCCCGTTTATAATCCGCTGGCCCGGTAAAATCAAAGCAGGCTCACTGAGCGATGCCTGTCTTGGGACAGTCGATATAATGCCCACGATTCTCGGGCTTATGAATCTGCCCATACCGAAGGAAAGCGAAGGTATGGATTTGAGCAAAGTCGCAGTTGGTTTGAATGGACAGGAACCTCAGGCAGCTTTGATGCAGAATACCGGTGCCTGTGCAGTATTCGAGGATGGGCACGAGTGGCGAGCATTGAGGGACAAGCGTTTCACTTATGCAAAATATCGCGTTGACGGCTTCGAGTTGTTATTCGATAATATCAGCGACCCATACCAGATGAATAACCTTGCGAAAGAGGATAGTCACAGAGAAACAATGGACAAATTTAGAAATATGCTGAGCGATAAAATGAAATTGCTGAATGATAACTTCGAAAAATGCACCTGGTACAGGGACAACTGGACAGATGGTAACAGAATTATCCTGCGTGGTGCGAAGGGATAGAAAAGGAAATAAATTTTTTAGGAGTAAAAAATGATTGGATGTCATATAGGACGTTTTTTTCAGGTTACGGTTTCAGGCGGCTCTTATCAGGAAGGCTTGGCTGCTGTTATACAGGGACATCCCCCGGGAATGCTCCTGACTGAACAGGAGATATATGGAGATTTGCTTCTAAGAAAACCGGGTGCAGATGAATTATCGAGCCCGCGAAAGGAGCCGGACCTGCCGATAATTTTTACCGGGATTAATGAAGAAGATACTATCCAAAATGCAGGCAACAAAAACCACACCAACGGGACACCGCTTACGATTCTGATTCCGAACCTCGACAGGCACTTCGAGCATGTCAAGCAGTACCAGGATACTAATCGCACGCCGCGGCCCGGACACGCTTCTTATGCATCCTTCATCAAATATGGTCCGGACGACGACGCGATAGGTGCAGGAATTTTCAGCGGGCGTTATACCTGCACGATTGTGGCAGCTGGATACGTTGCTAAGAAAATCTTGAAAAAGTTAGGCATCGAAGTATTTGCTTATGTCAGGGAACTTGCTTCAGTGCGATGTCCCGACGTCGATGAAAAGAAGACAAAAGAATACACCGACCGATACAAACAGATGCGCAGAGACCTCGACCCCTTTTATCAGGAAATTTACGTCAAGGGCCGAATCAACATGAATATGCGCTTTCTGAAATTGACCAGATTCGAGGCAAAGAAGTCAAAATGTCAGCTGCCCAAATTGAGCAAAAATACGATGTTCATCACGTTGTTAACTGCCCGGACAAGAAAACAGCTGAGGAAATGCTCAAAGCCGCCAACAGGATAACAAAAACTGGAGACTCCAGCGGAGGCGTTGTCGAGGTGGTCGTTACGGGAGTCCCTGCAGGTCTGGGTGAGCCGGTGTTCTTCAAGCTGGATGCCGAACTGGGAAGGATGCTCGGAATCGGGGCTGTGAAAGGTGTCGAAATCGGCTCCGGCTTCGCTGTAAAGGATATGACAGGCTTTAAATCAAACGACCAGATGAGTTCTGCCAATGGCAAGGTCGTGTTCGATACGAACAATGCCGGCGGCATTACGGGCGGCCTTAGCACAAGCCAGTCAATTATTGTTCGCCTTGCCGTAAAGCCGACCCCAACCATCGACAAACAGCAGCATACTATCGACAAATACACCCTCGAAAATAAACAGCTTGCTGCGATAACTCGCCGAGACCCGACGATAGTCGCACGAATCTGGCCTGTCGCGGAAAATTACACCGCGATGGTTATACTCGACCATCTGATTGCATACTATGGGTACGAGGCAATTAAGCAGAAAATAAAATAAGAAACCCTGCTGCATGTTTTAAATTAAAAAAGGCCCCGTTTATCGGGGCCTTTTTTCATCATTGCTAACAAAGCTCCTCTATCACTGCGGTGGAGGAGGAATCCTCAGTGGCAGAGAACACGCCGGATTCGTGCCGTTGGCATTATAGCTGGCACAAACCTGCCAATAAGCACCCCAGCCGAATGTACCGCCAACTTTAACTACTATTGTATAGGTCACGATGGTCCCATTAACGGTTATCTCTACATCAGGCAGCAGCGGATTGTAAACTATCGGATGCGGGAATGCACCGCCCGCATTGACCCATGGGCTGTTGAACGTCGGGTAGTCAAGACATACAAACCTGAACCATACCGGTATCGGGCCGCCGAGGTCAGGCACCTGGGCTACAACAACATGATACCAGTAGCCGTTATTGCTGTCGTAATATTCGCGACTATTCGGGTCAGATTCTAAGCCCATCATAATAGGCTGATTAGGCTCGGTAGGAGTTGGGCCGCCGCCATCGTCAGGTGTTGTCGCAGATGCCTCGTTGGACGGATCTGAATCGCCGGCGCCGTTATATGCAAATACACGGTAAGTATAAGTCGTCCCCGGTGCCAAACCGAGGTCACTGTAATTTGTGACATTCGCTCCTACAGTTGCAACTTCAGCAAATGGGTCAGCACCTGTCCTTCTTTCGATGCGGAACCCGTTCTCATTGAAGGACTGGTCGGTCCATGCCAAATCTATCTGATTTTCACTGATAGCCTCCGCCTCAAGATTAATCGGTGCATCCGGGACCGCTTGTTCGCCCACTGTTACCAGGCCCAGAACAGACCAGCCTGTTTCGTTGCCTCTCTTGTCGCGTGCCTTGACCTTGTAGCCATAAGTTGTACCAACAGTAAGGCCGTTCTCGGTCCAGGTGCGATTCGGGTCCCAGTCACGGAATGTTTGGTAAATAGTACCTTGCTCGTTAGTGCGCTGGAAGTAATACTCGATAGGTCCGCCGTAGTTATCTTTCGCTTTAGTGCCGGTCATAGTCACCCACGTAGCATTAGGCGCTGAATACGGATAGACTTCCCAGGTCATCGGGTTCGGCTCCGGCGGAGTTGTTTCCTTTTTGCCGAAGTTCTCAAGGAAGATTGCATAATCATAAAAGTTGACGACTCCGTCTCTATTGAAATCTGCGCCGTGGCAGTAATCCGGGAAGCCGCAGTCAGAGAGCCAGTGACGCATAAATCTTTCGAAGTCCGCCCAGTCAACTTCACCGTCATAATTGAGGTCGCCGACAAACTCCGTCATCCTGATATAATGCCAGCCGAGGTCAATAATTGAATCATAATCTTCGATTACAAGGTCTGTCCTTGTCGTATGACGATAAAAATCAGCCGTAAATGCGTCCATATCACCAGCATCGACATCGTTGCTGTCAACGTCTTGTTCACCAGTGGCTATCTGGCTGAGGTAGAAACCATCAACAAAGAGCGGATTATCATTAACATCTAGATTATAGCTTTCGGGAGCCCAGGTAAAGCTTAGCGGGTCCCACCAGTTGTGCTCTATTCGCGAGCCCTGTTCAATATAAATC
>JBFZBH010000330.1:0-2819 GCA_041308525.1 Phycisphaerae bacterium
GGCGAGCGCCAGCGTCGGCTTCCCGGTCACAGCGAAATCTCCCTGCCTAATGAGGTTAGGACAATATGCGTTCGAGGGGACTTCGTAGCCACCGACGCGGGATTTGAGAATGACGTATACCTAAGCCCGACCTCTCTATCGCCCGAAGGCTACGGAATGCCCAAGGGCATGAATAGCATATGGGGTGCAGGTCCTGGAAATAATTGGGCCATCAAGGCCCCTGCCAGAGAGTCGGATGCTTTCGGAATGCCTCCGGGCAAACCTGCAACAATCGGCTCGCATTTCTATTACCTCATTAAGTATGCAGACGCTACTCCCAAGATTTTCATTTGCGGCGGCGATGTCGGTGCAAGAGAATTTAAACTTTCCGACCCGGTTTACCGTCCGGCAGCTGCAGGTATTAATAGCGACCTGACACTGGCCTGGGATTTCGGCAACTCTCCTCAGCAGCATTACAGCTATGCACTGCAGGTCCCGTTCGGCGCTCCCGGCAGCCAAATGGGATATTTCCCCCTGACCTCATTGAGCGACCCCGGAATGGCTGTTATGGCAGACAGAAATCCATATCTGGCTTTGACTGTTGAGCAGGGCGTTGAATCGTATGTTTGGAGAGGCAGCGGCGGTTCGAAAGACACTGAAAAATGGGGCAACTCTGTCAATCATAAAAGGGAAGGACAGAACGTCCTCTTTAATGATGGGCATGTCTCCTTTTCAGATGTGCCCAACGTCGGTGTTGACGACGACAATATCTATTCGATACAGAGTATTAGCTACCCCGTCGAGGTGGGAACAGAGCCCTGGCCGAATTATGGCGGCGGCGTTCTGCCTCTTACCAGGACCGATTCGGTCTTGATAAACGAAGGTTTGCAGCAGGGTGATATTTCGACAAGTGCAGCACCCCCGCCCAGTTGATGTAAAAAACATCTGTTGACAAATAAACGGCCCTGCACTTTTTGCGGGGCCGTTTTTATTTTTAAAAAGCCGGTTCGAACTAAACCTGTCGGTGCGGGTACTGATTTACTTAAGCGGCATAAATTCTTTTTGTCTTTCACTTGATTTTATGATAAAAAATACCTCTGTTTACCGGAGTAACAAAAATGGGAAAATCGCTGTTATATAAAATACTTGCTCAACACCTGGTTGAGGGTAAGCTCTCTGCCGGGCAGGAAATAGGCATCCGAATCGACCAAACCCTTACTCAGGACGCCACCGGTACCACTGCCTTCCTGCTTTACGAATCGATGGGCAACGGAAAAGTCAAAACAGACCTTTCTGTCAGCTATATCGACCACAACGTAAGCCAGTTCGGCCCGGAAAACCACAACGACCATTTATACCTCCAGACAATTACCGCAAAATGCGGCGTTTATCATTCACGCGCCGGCAACGGTATATGTCACCAGGTCCACCTCGAGCGATTCGGTAAACCCGGCGCAACACTCCTCGGCAGCGACTCCCACACGCCGACTTGCGGCGGCATAGGCAGCCTTGCTATCGGCGCAGGCGGTCTCGATGTCGCAGCTGCAATGGCAGGCGGGCCGTTTTACCTCCAGTGCCCGAAAGTGCTCGGCGTAAAACTTACAGGAAAACTTCCGCCGTGGACTGCTGCCAAAGATATTATTATTAAGCTGCTCGGTATTCTTGCTACCAAAGGCAATGTCGGATGGGCAGTCGAATATTTCGGCGATGCACTTTTAGCTCTCTCCGTGCCTCAGCGTGCGACCATAACAAATATGGGCGCTGAGCTTGGCGTTACAACAAGCATCTTCCCCAGCGATGAGCAGACAAAAAAATTCCTCACCGCGCAAAAAAGAAAAAAAGATTTCAGGCCGTTGGCAGCAGACAGCGACGCAGCCTATGACCGCGTCATTGAAATTGATTTGTCTTCTCTCGAGCCGATGGCAGCCTGTCCCTCTTCGCCGGACAATGTTAAAACCGTCAAAGAAATTGAAGGCCTCCCCGTTCATCAGGTGGCAATCGGAAGCTGCACAAATTCGAGCTTTACAGATTTGATGCTCGTCGCAAAGGTTCTTAAAGGCAAACAAATAAACAGTATGGTCGAGCTTGCAATTTCCCCCGGCAGCCGGCAGGTCCTCGAGATGCTCGCCGCCAACGGCTCCCTCGCCGACATCATCGCATCAGGCGCAAGGGTCCTCGAATCAGCCTGCGGGCCGTGCATCGGCCTGGGTTTCTCGCCAGCCGACGGCGCCGCCAGTCTGCGGACTTTCAACCGCAACTTTTCCGGCCGCAGCGGCACTAAAGGCGACCAGGTATTTCTTGTCAGTCCCGAAACAGCAGTCGCATCAGCTCTAACCGGAAAAATCACCGACCCCAGGCGACTCCCGAAACTATTTAAAATAAAATACCCCAAGCTGTCCCTTCCTGCACATTTTACGATTGACGACACTATGATAGAAACACCCCTCAGCGAAAAGAAGGCCGCCAGAGTCGAGGTCCTGCACGGCAGGACTATAGTCGTGCCGCCCGCTCCCTCTGCCCTTCCTGAACGGCTTTGCGGCAGCGTCCTTATTAAGTGCGGCGACAAAATAACAACCGACCATATTATGCCCGCCGGCTCTTTTCTGAAACTTCGCTCGAACGTCCCCGAATATGCCAACTTTGTCTTTAATTGTTTCAATGAAAAAGGAAAACCGGCATTCGCACAAAAGGCGCTGGAATTGAAAAATAAAGGCGCTGCAGGAATAATCCTCGCAGGCGAAAGCTACGGACAAGGCTCTTCCAGAGAACATGCAGCACTTTGCCCGATGTATCTGGGCGTCCGTGTTGTCCTTGCAAAAAGCATCGAGCGGATTCACAAG
>JBFZBH010000331.1:0-2817 GCA_041308525.1 Phycisphaerae bacterium
CGTAGCCGTTTTTGACCCATCTGTATCGCTCCTCAGGTTCAGATGCAGGTATGGTAACAGAAATATTATAAGCCATATTCCAGGACTGGAATTCCCAAACAGGTGTGAACCGGCGCTGAAGCACAGTAATCCAGTCGGCAAGCTGCTTGGCGTCGAAGAACTGCCGCTGCTCTTTTAATTTTTCGGCCCTCATCCAGAGTATATCAACAACAAGCCCCCTAAAGGCGCCTGTTGCGACGGTTGCAAAGGCAAGCGAGGGAGGCAGGTCTTCTGGCCTGTCAATCATGAGTCCGAGATTTTTTCGCTGCTGGTTAATGGAACCAAGCTGACTTCCGGCAGCGAAGAATAAAACGGCTGCGAAAAAAATCGAGACCAAACAAATTATCGTATCACGTGTTCGCATAAACAAAGAACATATCAAACAGTAATTTTAGCAAGTTCACGGCGATTAAAAATCAGGATTCCTATAAGCAGCAGTATAACGGCCTTAATGCAGACGATAAGCAGGACGGCTTTTGCCAGGAACGGCCAGCTAAGCAGCCTGCCATCAATTAAATACTGAGATGGATTGTATTTGTCGAACTGGGGCAGAAGACTGACAATCGGCTTAATGGTATAGCTGTATAATAAGCCGACATTCTCGCCGAGAGTTTCGAAAGATTCCATTATAAAACCGCTTGCGGACCCGGCAACATAAACCAGCAGGCAAAGCAGGACGGCCACAGGCATAGAAAGAAAGGTCGAGGCGAAAATCCCAAGACAGGCGAGGAAAACCATACGAAAGAAGATGAGAAAGACCGACCTGATATAGTTCGGCACAAAATCATCGGCTTTATACAGGACCTCGATGCCGTCCTCTCGCGGAAAAATTACAGAGGAACTGTTCAGGTTCGCGATATTAAGAAAGCCGACGGCCAGGTAGCCATCGTCGGCAATAACTTCTGCGGGGACTTCAATCTCGTAAAAGGTGCGAATTTTGTCTTTTCGGTCAAATTGTGCGATACGGGTTTTAACAGGTGTACCATATTTTATCTGCCTGTCGTCACCAACGGCCCACCTGCTGTAAATTTCCATATCTGGGCGGGTGACAGGGACATCGTATTTAAACCGGACAAAAAAAGTAGGATTAGAATCGGCGGATTTAATTTTGACATTTTTAAACTGCCAGATCAGCTCCTGTCCGGGAGCGGCGGAACGGGTGGCCTGCTCCTTGGCGAGTGTAATCTCGTTAATAATTCTTTGGAGTGTTTGCTTGTCGCTGAGCATTTCCGGGGAAATCTGGCCTTTCTGCTGCAGGTTGCGCATCTCCTGAGCAACCTGGTCTGAAACATCAACGGGTGTCGGGGCAAGACCAGCCCTTGCTGTGAAAAATTCGTTCTTGAGCCTGATAAGGCCGGATTCATCAGCGCCCATAGATTTCGGAATATATATAGTTACAAAAAAAATGAGGACTGAAGCAAACAGCAAAAGAAAAGAGCCAAGCAACACGACTCCCAGAAGTTTACCTAAAAGGACTTGAAATCGCCTGACGGGCTTTGTCACAACGGTGTGAATCTGGCAGGTGTCAAGATCGCTTGTGACTGAATAAATTGAAACGACAATCGTCAGAAGGCAAATCAAGAGGCTGGTTAAAGAGAGGCTGTAGCTGATAAAGGTTTGCAGCCTGCCCTTGATGGTCCCGTCACCAGAGGTAACGAGGCCGAGAACAGGCAGCAAAACAACAAGCAGAATAATAAAAACAACGGCAATCTTCATTCTCAGGGACTGTTTGACAGTATTGGAAGCGATTGCCCATATACTTTTCATCCTAAAAATCTCCATCTTTATCGGAGGATTTCTTATCGTCTCCCTTACTATTATTATTGTCACGGTCTGTAAGCTGCTCAAGGACACTTTCATCAGGGTTCTGGTCAACAGGTTTCACAGGAGTTGTCGTCGGTGCATCCTGTGGCTTATTGAGCCCGGGTTCATCCTCACTTGTAAGAGAAACCAGAAGTTTCTTATCAACATTGTGATTAGAAGAAGTTTCGGCCAAGACAGGTTTGCTGGTCAACGTTTTGGCCGGAGCCGTTACCGCTTCGCTTCCGGAAACAAGATTCTCAAGGACAACGGCCTGCTCAGATTTCTTCTCAGTACCCGCGGAAAGAAAATCGCCAATTGCCGTTGTACTGACGGCACCGCTGGTAAGAAGGCTTTGCT
Organism: Phycisphaerae bacterium; assembly: GCA_041308525.1. GTDB lineage: Bacteria > Planctomycetota > Phycisphaerae > Sedimentisphaerales > Anaerobacaceae > Fen-1359. Next base: position 2,200 of record JBFZBH010000331.1, read on the forward strand.
GCTGAGCATCGGCAACGGTCCTGATGAAAAATGTTTCGAGCTTGTCCAAGGGAGTATCGACAACATAATCAGCATGCTCTGCCTCAAGGACGGTTTCTATCTTTCGCAGTGCAGAATCGCTGAGCTTTGCGGCAGTTATTTGTTTCTTGCCGGTCTGCTCAAGGAGATCTTTAACCTTTCCCTCGACCTGAACTTTGCCGCCATAAAGAATTGCAATCCTGTCGCAGACATCCTCGACATCTGCAAGCAAATGGCTGGACAAAAGAATTGTCTTGCCGCGTTTTGCAAGCGTTATTATGAGGTCTTTAATCTGCCTTGTTCCAATCGGGTCAAGACCGTTGGTAGGCTCGTCGAGTATCAGCAAATCCGGGTCATTGATGAGGGCCTGAGCGAGGCCGATTCTTCTTGCCATACCCTTAGAAAAAGTTCCGACCTGCCTGTTGGCAACTGCCCTTAAGCCAACCATATCGAGAAGAGCCTCGATGCGGTCTTTTCGAACGCGTGAGGGCAGGCCGAAAAGTCTTCCATAAAAATTCAGTGTTTCTCTTGCAGTAAGATATCTGTAAAGATACGACTCTTCCGGCAAGAAGCCTATGCGTGCATTAATTTTCGGGTCTG
>JBFZBH010000332.1:0-2807 GCA_041308525.1 Phycisphaerae bacterium
TTAAGGCTTCCAATATCAAGTATCTGATTTTGGTGCTGCTTATAATCTTTGCAGCAGGCTGGGCTGTTACGCTCAGCCGGGCGTTTGCCGATAGATAGGAATATGCAAAATGGTAAGAAAACAAAATAAATTGTTCGCGTTCTGCTTAGTAACCTTTGTTTGCTTTTGCCTTTTCTGCTCAGGCTGCGGGCTTGTGTCGTTGGCTGGGACACCTTCTAATGCTGAACGGAAAATCAAGGCGCAATATCCAATTGCATCTAAAAATGAAAAAATCCTCGTCCTTGTTGACCAGCCCGGCTGGCTTTCGGCGCCGCTGATTTTGCGAGATAGGGTTTCCGAGCGGATAAACAGCTCCCTTGTGCAGCTTGCAAAGGTTAATTCGAACAAGGTTGTTCCATATAGAACTCTTTCTGATTTTCGCTCGAAGCGCGAGGATTTTTCTCTGATGTCGCCTGTTGAAGCTGCAAAGCTGCTCGGTGCGGATGTGCTTTTGCTGGTTCAGCTCGACGCATACAGCCTGACTAATATGGAAGAGACAAATTATTTTAGCGGCAGCCTCGGCGCACACGTTGTTCTTATAGAAACAAAGACCGGCACGCAATTATGGCCCAAAGAGGGCAAGGCAAAGAACATCCTGACAGGCTATGAGGTCGCTCGAACCGATACCGAAGGTGCCCTCGGCAGACTCTCAAACAGCCTGGCACATTGTGTAACAAGGTATTTTTATGATTGCCCTTACAAAAAATTTAAAATAGCAGATGATAGAACGGATGCCGGCACAGAGAACTGGGACAATCCCCAATTTTAAGGAGTATTATGATGAAAGTTCTTATCACTACAAAACTGGCACAAAAAGGAATTGATATCATCAAATCAGCAGGCTTCGAGGCCGTAACAATCCTCGATCTGGACGAGGCTGGTCTTGCCAAAGTAATCGGTGATTACGATGCCCTCGTGATTCGAAGTGAATCGAAGGTTACTGCAAATGTCCTCGCCAATCCGGGAAAGCTCAAGGCCGTTGCTCGTGCCGGGGTCGGCGTTGACAATGTCGATGTGGCAGCCGCAAAGAAAAAAGGAGTTGTTGTTATGAATACTCCAGGCGGAAACACTATAAGCGCTGCTGAGCACACGCTTGCATTGATGCTTGCATTGAGCAGGCATGTTGTCCCCGCCTGCAACAGCTTAAAGGCCGGCAAGTGGGACAGAAAACAATTTATGGGCAGCCAGCTCAACAACAAGGTCCTCGGCATTATCGGTCTTGGCAGGATTGGTTTGGCTGTCGCAAAGATGTCCATGGGCTTCAATATGAAAGTTCTCGGGTTCGATCCTCTCGTTACTCCGCCAAATGCAAAAGAGCTTGGTATTGAAGTTGCAGATTCCGTCGAACAGATTTATAAGGAAGCCGACTATATCACCGTCCATGTCCCGAAAAATGATAAGACCCTCAATATGATTAGTGCTCCTCAAATCGCAATGATGAAACCGTCTGTTCGGCTGATTAACACCGCAAGAGGCGGCATTATAAACGAAGATGCCCTTTATGATGCACTCGAGCAGAAACGTATTGCCGGCGCCGCACTTGATGTTTATCCCGAAGAGCCGCCGAAAGATACCCGCTTTGTAAAATATGATAACTGCCTTGCGACACCTCATTTGGCTGCCAGCACGCACGAAGCACAGATTGAAGTAGCTGTCGAAGCCGCACAGCTTGTCGTTGATTTCCTGCAGGGCAAGCCCGCCAGAAATGTCGTGAAGGCCTGATAATTTATGCCTGAAGAATTGATAATCAGTATCAGCGGATTGCGCGGCCTGGCAGGACAAAATCTAACCGAGTCCGTTGCTGTCGAATATGCACGCGCCTTCGGAAGCTTTCTTAAAAATTCATTTCCTCAAAAGCAGGGTCGATTGTCCGTTTGTCTCGGTCGCGACTCAAGACCCAGCGGCCAGATGCTTTCAAAGGCAGTCAGTGATGGTCTAATTTCCGCTGGCATCGATGTCATTGATATCGGCATCATCAGCACCCCCGGCGTTGGTGTAATGCTGCGGCATCTTGGTTGCTGCGGCGGTGTTGTCGTTACAGCATCACACAATCCTGTCCAGTATAACGGAATAAAATTGCTTCTCGATAACGGCATAGCTCCTCCGCCGAAATCAGCGGAAAAGATAAAACAGATTTTTCTGAATAAATCTTTCGAAACCGTTTCACAAGATAAGTTCGGCAAAGTCACTTTCAATAAAGATGCTGCCGATATTCACGTCCATAAAGTGTTGTCGATAGTGGATGTAGATACCAAAGCGAAAAAATACAAAGTCGTCCTCGACCCTGTTAATGGGGCAGGGGGGCAGGAAGCCAAAATGCTTCTTGCAAAGCTCGGTTGTAAAGTTTTAGCTATGAACTTCGAGCCTACCGGATTGTTTGCCCATACCCCTGAACCTCTCGCTGAGAATCTAACAGGGCTTTGTGACGAGGTAAAAAAACAAAAGGCCGATATTGGTTTTGCCTTAGACCCCGATGCCGACAGGCTCGCTATCGTCGATGAGAACGGCCGCTATATCGGTGAGGAATATACACTTGCCCTGGCAGCGAAATATGTCCTGAGTAGAACCAAAGGCCCGGCGGCAACGAACCTTTCGACCTCGCGGATGGTTGATGACATAGCTCGTAAGGCGGGTGTCTCTGTTTTTCGTACTGCTGTCGGAGAGGCGAACGTTGCAAATGCGATGATTGAAAATAGTTGTGTCATCGGCGGTGAAGGCAACGGCGGCGTGATAGATTTGCGCGTCGGCCCCATTCGCGACAGCCTCGT
>JBFZBH010000333.1:0-2803 GCA_041308525.1 Phycisphaerae bacterium
TCTCAGGTTTATACCGATTTGTGGGAGCTCGGTGTCCCTGAAAGCATCAAGCATATAAGCCTCGTGGAGTGGGCCGATATAATTGTCGTGGCACCTGCGACCGCCAATATCATAGGCAAATTCGCAAACGGAATCTGCGACGACCTTCTCAGCACTATTCTTTGTGTCTGCTGGGCAAAGCCCGTTTTGCTTGCCCCGGCAATGAACGTCGAAATGTGGAACAATCCAGCAGTGCAGCGCAATGTCAATACACTCAAGAAGATGGGCTGTGAGATTATAGGCCCGGGTAAGGGAAGGCTTGCCTGCGGCATCATCGCGGAAGGAAGGATGTCCGAACCCGAAGAGATAATCGAGGCAATAGAAAAACTCCTTTTGAAGGTGGATGGAAAAAAGGAAACTCAATAGTTTTTCAGCAGCAAATCCTGAAAGGGCACAATGCACTTTCTAATCACAGCAGGCGGAACACGTGAGTATATCGACCCTGTCCGCTTTATTTCCAATGCAAGCAGCGGCAGGATGGGCTATGCACTCGCACAGGCCGCGATTGATGCCGGCCATACAGTAACGCTTATAAGCGCATCAGAGCTTCAGCCGCCCATAGGAGCTGAATTCGTTGGCGTTGAAAGTGCATTAGAAATGTTTAACACCGTAAAAAGGTTTTTCCGCGAATGCGATTGCCTTATTATGGCTGCAGCCGTCGCAGATTATACACCTGTAAAATATTCTAAGACAAAAATTAAAAAAGATAAAAAGCACCTGACAATCAGATTAAAACCTACAGCTGATATCCTTCAGTGGGCAGCAAAACACAAAACAAAAAATAAAATTATTGTTGGTTTTGCACTCGAAGACAAAAATCTGAAGGCAAATGCTGAAAGGAAGCTGAAAGAAAAAAAACTCGATATGATTGTCGCAAATACGCCCCATTCAATCGGCTCGGATAAAACAGAAGTTTATGTAAAGACCGTTTCGAGTGAATGGAAAAAGTTTTCAACTAACACAAAAGAAGTCGTCGCGGCAAAAATCATCTCTCTTATTGAACACACATATCAATATCAAAATGCATCAGAATAAAAATTTTTCTGCCCAAATTACTTTGGGACACCGAGGACATCAGCCATTGAGTAAAGGGCAGGCTTCCTGCCGACAATCCAGGCGGCGGCTCGCAGTGCACCCCTTGCAAAACAGTCTCTGTTATGGGCCGTATGATTTAGGCTGATGGTTTCGCCTTCCGTGCTGAATATTACCGAGTGAATCCCTGTTATATCGCCTGCACGGATAGAATGTATTCCAATCTCGCCTTTTTTCCTCAGTGCTTCCTTTCCCTGTCTTCCGTAAACAATACAGCCGGGATATTCGCGCCCTGTTTCCCTGCATATATTTTCAGCAAGCGTCAAAGCTGAACCGCTCGGCGCATCTTTCTTAAACCGATGGTGCTGTTCGACTATTTCGATGTCATAATTTTCCTTGAGCATCGAAGCTATCTTGCCTGCCTGCGAAAATAAAACATTCATGCCGACACTCATATTCGTGCTGTAAACGATTGCTATCTTTTTTGATGCATCCCTGATTTTTTCCTGCTGCTGACTGCTTAATCCTGTCGTTCCCAAAACAAGCGGGCAATTTTTTACAAGGCAATAACTTAAAGTTTCCTCAACCGCCTGCGGCTGGGAAAAGTCGATAACCACATCCGCAGCGGCAGCCGGAAATTTATCATCGAGCTTCACTTGCAGGCTCTTGCCGCAGGCAATAAGGCCGACATCTTTTCCGATGTCTGGATGTCCCTTTGTATCAACCGCACCAGCAATCGAAAAGTCCATACCATCGACGGCGAGGCTGATAATGCGATGGCCCATCCGTCCGCCCGCCCCGACTATTATAAGTTTTTGTTTCATTTGTGCTCCTTAGCATAGAAAAGCAGTATTTTCATAAAAATATAGCCATCAGCAGCTAAGTTTACAAGCTAAAAGACTTCTTCCCTGAAATCGGCGAGTCAATGTTAAGATTCTTTCTTAAATCTGCTAAGGAAATGTCTTAATTTTAGGCTGAATGTTTATTTATGTCTACGCAAATGTTGATTTTAATAAACATTATTGAAATAAGTAATAACCCGTATGATTTATTGTCCTATATAACATTAGTTGGCACTACTGTTATTCGATGTGTGTTGAAAAAAATCAACACGCTGTTAAAATATGTCACAGCAGGCGGTTGGCAACTTTACTGCCATATTGATGCCTAATTATTTATTTAACAGGCCGTTAGCACAATTCTCGATTGTCAAATCAAGAGTTTTTTAGCAATGGCACACCTTTTGCAACACTTATTCAAACCGCCTTTTTAGGACGGCTGATATTGGGCGGACGTCCAAAAAAATGAAACCTAGTTTCGGAGGAGGATGATTCCGCCCGATTTCGAAATTATTCAGGATTTCCGCGGCTGGCGCAACCGCCGCCAAAGACAATCCTGCTAAGGTTGAGTGCGGGGCTGTATTGGAGGAGAACAGCCCCGCATTTCTTTTTTTAAATTAATATGAAAGCATCGCTTTTTGACATATCGCTGTGCATCAATTATTCAATTTCCTTCCAAATTTTCCTTGTTTAATTCCCGCAAGGAATGGTTATAATCAATCCCAATATGGAACATGCCCTTTACAGGATAATCGACGCCAATTTCAATCGTTCCCGCGAGGCAATCCGGGTCATAGAAGACTTTTGCAGATTTTACTTAAACAGCGCTGGCCTTGCAGCCCGCTGCAAACAGTTAAGGCACGAACTTTGCACACTTTTAGGACAGCTCGAAA
>JBFZBH010000334.1:0-2792 GCA_041308525.1 Phycisphaerae bacterium
TTTATGCCGACCAATACAAGTCCGCTGCTCTGGCGGCTGCCGTGAACAAGCTTCTCTAAATGTATCGCCTTCTTTTTGCCTGCTGTAAGCTTATTGTAAAGACGCATCACTAATGGAATGATTGCAGCATATATTGCAACTATCGCAATTAATAATGCAGCTGCAAAAGGGATATGCAGTGCATTCAGCGCCTTCTCGGAGAAACACAGGCCGAGCATCGCTATGGCAAATATCCAAATCATTCCTGTAATACACCATGAAATGCGCTTTATGCGTTTTTGTTCACTATCGAGCATTTCCCTGAAAGCAGCCCGTTCAGTATCTGAAATGACCGCTGGGTCAATACCGTCTAATTTTAATAGCTCTTGAACTAATTTTTTTTCGTTATCCATTTTTTCTCTCCATTTCTTTGCGAAGAGATTTTTTTGCATAATATATGCGCGATCTGACCGTGCCGATGTTGCAGCCAATGACCTCGGCTATGTCCTGATAAGGCAGCTGTTCGATAAAAGACAACGTCAGAACTTCCCTGTGATACGGGTTAAGATTATTCAGGGCCTTATGCAGCCGGTCGGCATCTTCTGCGCTAAAGACAGGGTCATCATCGATGTATTGCGGGAGATGCTCTTCCTGGGGCAGCTCAACAGTTTGCTTGTTGCGTCTGAACCTGTCGTAAACCTGATTTCGTGCTATACGATAAATCCAGATTGTAAAAGAACCGGTATTTTTCAGCTTATGTATCTTCCTGACAACAGTCAGCCAGATTTCCTGCAGAATATCGTCGGTATCGCAACCAGTCCCGTTCATTCTCCTTACATAGTACTTCAGCCTCGGCTGATACAGCTCGAAGAGCTTTTCGAATGCTTCCCTGTCACCGCTGCGGCAGCGAAACACGACAGTTTCAAGTTGTTGTTCCAAAGGCATATATTTCCTGAGTTCAAACCCGTTTCATAAGGTAAAGATGTATATTACGCAAAAAAGTTCAAATAAATTTATATTTTTTTTAACCCTATCTTCTTGCATCCTTTCGCGGATACTTGAGCAAAAGCTAAAAAGACATCCTGGACAAAATCCTCTGATGATTGGGCGTCATTTGTCAGAAAGACAGCCAGTTTGAGGAGGCCATTTTTGTGCTTTTCGTAGATTTCGCGCAGGGCGGCCTGCTCGCCCCTTTTGAGTTTCCAGATAAGCAGCTTGTCTTCTATCATCGGACGCGTCCGTAAGAAAAGCCTTTCTTCAACATATTAAACACCGAAGAAGCCGTTTTAATATAAAAGAAATCGCTAATTTGTGCCATTGCCAAAAAACCTGCAATAAACTATCCTGAAAAACCGTCTTGAATTATGAAAAAAGACAGATTGTTAAGCAAAAAGACTTACTTTTGTACGGTTTTTGTAAGGAATGAGAAAAAATATGAAAAAATGCGTTTTTATGCTTGTTTTAATGGTTTTTGGGAGTTCAGCTTACGCGGCCTCCCCCCGCAATATTGTTCTAATCGGATGGGATGGTGCACAGCGTGACCATGTCAATGAATGTCTGAAAAATGACCAGCTTCCAAGCATAAAAACATTAAGCAGCGAAGGTAAGCTTGTTGATATTGATATAGAAGGCACAACTGATACCAAGGCCGGCTGGTCGCAAATCCTTACGGGTTATTATCCGAAAGTCACCGGCGTTTACAGCAATAATGATTATCAACCGGTCCCAAATGGACTTTCAATTTTTGAAAGGCTGGAACAGAACTTTGGAGCTGAAAAGTTTGTCACCGTTGCAGTCATAGGCAAAAAAGCGCATTGCGGCGAGATTAATCCGCCTAAGAAAATCAGACTTGATAAAGAGGAAAAGCAGGTCACGGCTGAAGACAGCAATGGACCGGCTCAGCCGGGAGCAGGTAAAAAGCCGCAGGGTAAAATCATCGAGGAAAACGGCATCAAGTATCGAGTTACCCCCGGCTCGCCTTATTACAATATGTACACCGCACTCGAAGTCTGGGAATTCGGCCTGATGGAAGATAAAAAGGTCGGAACCAGAGCCATTGAGCTTCTCGATAAATATAAAGACAAGCCGTTCTTTTTCTTCGTTCATTTCGCCTCTGTTGACCATCAGGGACATCTGGTCGGCGAAAACTCGAAGGAATATAACGATGCATTAATATCCAATGATTACTGGACCGGCAAAATCATAGAAAAACTTAAGGACCTTGGCCTCTACGAACAAACGATTGTTTATGTCACTGCCGACCACGGATTCAATGAGGACAAAAAAGGTCACGGTTTTGCACCGTATGTTTTTCTGGCGACCAATGATAAGGAAGTAATGCGCAACGGCCGCCGCCAGGATATAGCCCCGACAATACTCGACCGTTTCGGTCTTGATTTGGGCAAAGTCAAGCCGGCACTTGACGGCGTTAGTTTGTTGAAGCCGGATACTCGTCCGGCGATTAAAATACAAAGACCGGCAGCGCAAAAAGCTGCTGCCCAGCAGGACCCGAACAAGGCAAAACCTGCAGCCCAGCGCAGGCAGCAAAAACAAAATTTGCAAAATCAGCAGGTAACTAACTGAGGGAATTATTGATAGGTGATATTATGAACTTGTGTGTAATGGAAAAGACAGTAATTCGTCACTATCGGCTCAAGAGAAACATACACCCCTGCCTCCGCAGACCCTGCGATGGACAGGTTAAGCCTCTGGGCGTCAGGATGGTGACAATGCCGAAATTAAGTCCCGATATTAAGGCCGCGATTCACCTTATTCTATCCACAAATGCACTGGCGCTTAGCGGCCTTTTGAAA
>JBFZBH010000335.1:0-2789 GCA_041308525.1 Phycisphaerae bacterium
CTTCATAGTTTTATCTGCCTGCTGTTCGATATATTTGTATGCATCGGCATACTGCTCGAAGGGGAAATGTTTTGTCACCAAAGGCTCAGTAATGATTTTACCTTTTCCAATCATACGTGCGGCCTCTATATAATCTTCGTGCTTGTACATCAGTGTACCAATCAGGCTAATTTCGTGCTCGCCGACAACAGACATATCAATCTGAGGTTTTTGCGAAAAGACTCCGAGGACAACAATGCGGCCGCCTTTTTCAATATTTTGAATCGCTGCTGAAAGGGTTTGTTCTGAACCAGCGGCCTCAAAGGCAACCTGGAAACCGGCCTTGCCAAAAACGCGACGAACGGCGTCAGGAAGAAATTCTTTACCTGCGTTTGAGGTGTTTTTTATTCCGCATTTTTTCGCAATATCAAGTCTGTAGTTACTGATATCTGTAATCAGGATTTTTTTTGCTCCTCTGCAGCGGACAAATTGAGCGACCATATTTCCGATTGTCCCTGCACCAAGAACAACGACATTTTTTCCCTTCAGATTTCCTGCCCTTGAAGTGGAATGAGCTCCGACAGCAGCAGGTTCGACAAGGGCACCCTGCTCGAAACTCATCGTTTTCGGGAGGGGTACGAACCTGTCTTTTGAGACTGCAAAAAATTCCCTTGCACAGCCGGGTGCCTGGAAACCCTGCACTTTAAGATTTTCACAGACATTGTAATCGCCTCGTCGGCAAGGCCCGCATTTGCCGCAGACAAGCTGAGGCCGTGCTGTTGCAAGAGAACCGATTTTTATATTCTTAATACCCGAGCCGACCGCTTCGACAATGCCGCAATATTCGTGTCCCTGGATAACAGGATATGGAGTGAAAGGGTGTTTGCCATGATAGACGTGAATATCGCTGCCGCAAACGCCAATGCGTTTAATCCGCAGAAGAATTTGATTTTTTTGGGGTTTCGGGACAGGGACATCTTCGAACACAATCTTTCCCGGTTGGGTCATTATTGCCTGTTTCATTATAATCAGCCTAAACTTTTTGAAAATTATCAGATATTTGTTTAACGCAGGACATAGTATAGAACTATCATGATTACAAAGAGCACAACTGCCATAATCCTCACATCGAAGATACCAGTTAATTTTACACTCGCTATGGCTTTAAGAGGAGGCTCCCAGCCCATTTTTTTGAGGCTCTCTTCGGTCGGAGCCGGAGTAAAGAGACTGGTCAGGATATAAACAGCACTGCACATGCAGAACAGCCACCAGCCAACCTGCATAAATGGAATACCCCAGCTGTCTGTTACGATTCGGGTATCTCCGAAGGCGGGCAGGTCAATCAGGAAATATATGACTCCAATAATACTGCCGAAAATGAAGGTGGCTGTTGCAGCCTGTTTTGTGCCTCTTTTCCAAAAAACACCGAAAAGAAAAACGCAGGTAACAGCAGGAGCAAACATCATTGGGATCTTATTGATAGCCTCGAATATACTTTTGAACTTTCCACACTGGGTTGACCAGGCGATGGCCAGCAGAATCACCACACAGCCGGTAATTCTTCCTATAAGAACAAGTGATTTATCCTTCAGGTTCGGCCATATATGCTTGCAAATATCTTCGGCGGTAACTGTGGCTGTGCTATTCAGAGCGGCTTCGACTGTGCTCATAACTGCTGCCAGCAAACCTGCTGCTACAAGCCCTTTAACTCCAACAGGGAGAAGATTATTTATTAAAACGAGCAGACTTTTATTCGGGTCGTTTCCAATTTCATCTGCGAAAAGAACATAGCTGATTACACCGGGTAAAACCATAAAGAAGACCGGCAAAATTTTCAGGAAGCCTGCGAAAAGTGCACCGAGCTGGCCGTCGCGCATCGAGCGGGCACTGAGAGTCTTTTGTACAATGGTCTGGTCGCTGCACCAATACCAGATACCGAGTATCGGGTAACCAAGCAGTACCGAAAGCCAGGAGTATTCGTTTAGCCTGCCGGTTTCAGGATTTCGCAGAGAATGAAGCATGTTGAATTGAGCGGGTTTGAGGGCTTCCTTGAACTGCTCAAAGCTGTGGACATCAGCAACTTTCGGCAAGGCGAAAATGGATATCAAAGTCAAGGTTATCGCGCCGCCTAAAAGAACGACCGCTTCGATAACATCAGTAACCATTACCGCCTTGAGACCTCCGAGAATGGTGTAAATGGCGGTTATGACTGATATCATCAGCACAGCCCAGATTACGGGGATTCCGAAGATATACTTGAATACCGTTGCCCCGGCATAAATGCTTATCCCGATATGAATCAAAAGGGCTGAGACAATGGCAATAAAAGCCAGAAACATTCTGGCGCTTTTACCGTATCTTTTTTCCAGAAATTCAGGAAGTGTATTGATTCTTGTTTTCAGATAATAGGGTACAAAAATAAGCCCCAATATTATAAGGCAGAAAGATGCCATCCATTCGAAATTACCTACGACAAGACCTATCCTGTAGCCATCCGCAGATAATCCTATTAAGTGAATGGTTGAGATATTTGCGGTAAACAGAGCTGCCCCAACTATAGGCCAGCGAAGGGATTTGCCGGCAAGAAAAAACTGCTCGCTTGAAATGTTTTTTCTGTAGCCTGCTGCAATGCCGACTACCATAATTCCGAGCAGGTAGGCGAAAACAATTATAAAATCTATTTTATCCACTTTGGTTTCTCCAATAAAAACGGAAAAGTTCCAAATTAAAAGAAACCTTCCATAGCCTCTTTAAAGCGGAATTTTACATTTTTTTCTTCATAATAGGCAAGAAAGATCGGAAGAGCACAC
>JBFZBH010000336.1:0-2772 GCA_041308525.1 Phycisphaerae bacterium
TTGATGAGCCTGTTGTAGTTGGAGCACCGGTCAACTATCAAGCTTCCACTGGACGGCTCCATAATAGCTGGGAACCGAGCTTCGGCCAGAGATATAACGGCTCGATAGCTTCAATCAGGGTTTATGACGTTTACATCGATGCTTATGGCCTCGCGTTGCTGACAGGAAACAGGCGTAATCCTTATGTTGACAACCAGGTTGACTTCAAGGATATCGCTGTTCTTGCCAACAACTGGCTCGTAGGACCTGTATTGCTTCAGTAAAAAAAAGCAGGCTGATTCGCAATTAATTGCGGATTGGTTAAGCATATTAAGGCCTGAACTGAGAAATCGGTTCAGGCCTTTTTTATTAAAGAGCCTGTATTCAAAGGCTCGATTTCCATATTAATAATGCGGTTCTCGTTGTTTCAACCCCTAATTGTTGGCGAAATTAGCTTCGAAAAACCGCTTTTTCTGCTATCAGCGTGATCCATAGTGATTTTAATCAAAAAAAGCTTGACTTTTCCGGACGTTCATTTTAACATATATTTAAGAAGCTTTTATTAGCCGATAGATAAGAAACTATTTATTTGTTGCTGTTGAACAGTGCTCTTTTCCTTATAGACTTCCTTCTCCCTGTATGGTACTGACAGGGGCTAAAAATAAAACGATTCTGTAATCTTAACCGGCCTTTGATAAGGCCGGCTCAGGAACACATTAATTTAAATGGAACAATATGTGTAATCGGTTTTTTATTAAAACAAATTAATTTTAATGCAGGAGGAATAAATATGTCAAAAAAATTTATTGCAGCAACTCTTTTTGTTCTCCTTCTGACAGCAGCACCATTGATTGCAGTCTCACTTACTGATAGTTTCACCACGCCTCATAATTATCTTACAGAAGGCGTAGCAGGAACAATCTGGGATGGCTTTTTCGATCCAAATCCTTTGGTCACACAAGCTGTTATTGATGCCAATATAACGAATACACCATCGCCGCTTGATGCTAATGTTGGGGCGCTTTATATCGGAAGCAGGAACACCTATTACGAGTCTTGGAGCGGTTTTCCCGAGCCGAATATGGCCTGCTTGTATATTGATGTCGTTGGCGACTTCAACGTCATTGTGAAGGTTGTCGATTACTGCGGCTGCTGGGGCAGCGGTCCGTTAAGCCCGGCAATTTACCATAACTCCGGCGGTATTACAGCAAGGGTCCCTGACCCCGCTGTTGGAGGTGCCGGAGAAGATGCAATGACCATAGAATATTTCCCCATCTGGGATGCCGATTCTTATAGAAGCATAGACAATGATGCAGAGACAGAGTATCAAATTCATGCGGAGGCCAGCTGCGAAATCGCCGACTGGTATCTGAGGATGAGGCGTGTTGGCAACACATTCTATATGTCCTGCGCCAGACCGGACCCCGTCACTGGTAATTTGGTCTGGTCGCCAAATCCGGAGGCCTCGTTAGTCAGAAATGATATGGGCACTTCCCCGTATTTACAGCTCGGGTTGTTCCATGCAACATACAGCTCTAACTACCTCTATATTTCATTCGATGATTTTCAATTTACAGGAACAATTGCACCGCACCCGAAGGCTTATGCTCCTGTCCCCCTGCTTTATGCAAAAGAAGTATTAGCGGATGTTACACTTAGATGGAAACCGGGCGACAACACAAAGGCTGTTGCGGGTCACAAGTTGTATATAGACACCGACTCCGCCAAAGTAGTAAACAGAACAGCAACGCTTCATACTCTTAATGACCCGGCTTATTCACCCCCGGGCGGACTTGTGCTCAATACCACTTATTACTGGTGCGTTGATGAGGTGAAAAATGATAACAGCACCGTCGCAGGCGATCTGTGGAGCTTTACCGTTACCTCATCGAAGGCAAGAGACCCGATTCCTGCCCATGGAGAGGCAAATATACAGTTAAATCTGTCAACTTTGGCGTGGATAAAGGGTGTTTATGCAGGTAAGCAGGATTTCTTCTTCGGAACAGACCAGGCAACCGTTGAAAGTGCCACCGTTCCGACAGTCGCCGGAATCGAAGTCAACAGTGTTGCTATACCGGTTCCGCTTCCGCTCATTGCTGGCACCAATTACTTCTGGCGCATAGACAGCAATTGCGGCGATTTCGGAATTATTAAAGGCGATGTGTGGAGATTCAAGACAAAGTATCCCTATGAAATATGCGATAATTTCGAATCAGCTCATGATTATGTAGCAGATGGCGTTTTGGCAACAATCTGGGATGGAGTTGAGGGAATGGATGATGTCATCGCCCTGAATTCCAACGATTCGAACGCAGGCAGATTATATATTGAATCAAGCGCCAGTGAGTGGAACAACGACGACACTGGATTTATGCTCTACAAGACAATGCCCGGGACATTTGTGGCCACAGTTCAGGTATTTGATTTTCTCGGAATGCCCGAAGGAGATGGATATATTGATGGTCAGCCCGGCCTTATGGCGAGAATAAGCAATGTCGCTGCCGGCGGCGAGGGCGAAGACTGGATGAGCGTCGGAGTTTTTGCTCCTCAGTGGGGCGGAGGCTCAAGAGTAAGAGAAACAGATGACGGAACTACTACGGAATGGCTCTCTCAGCCCGGCGGTTTCAATGCTGAAAAATGGTTCCAGATTCAGCGTGAAGGCTCTGCGCTTAATATATTGAAGAGCTTCGACGGTATCACATACACATCATACCCGGGCGCCAGTCCTTATATCAGGGCTGATTTCGAAGGACAATCCCTGCAGATAGGTCTCTTCCACAATATCGCAGGCGG
>JBFZBH010000337.1:0-2768 GCA_041308525.1 Phycisphaerae bacterium
CTTCAGCGATGTTATCTGTTTCTGCAGGTTCATCACTTCGCCTTGTAATTCGGCTACTTGATGCTGAGCCAGTGCAAGATCGGCCTTAAAAGCGGACAAGTCGTATCCTGAATTTTCAGGTTCCGAGTGTTTTTTTTCGCACCCGCAGAACAAAAGCGTTCCGCCGAGAATGACGACTGTAACCAGATATGATTTAGCGTTCATTTGATTGTCCTGACTCATTTAATTCGGTTTTTTGCCTGAGGCATCGGCAGCGGTCGGTTCGGCCGCAACCGCAGCATTCGGGTCCGTTGTTCCGGGCAGCGGGGCTGCTACCGGGGCTGCTGCCGGAATGGGCACAACCCCTGTTTCCGGATTAGGCTGCGGGGCAGCCGTCGGCTGGGTCGCAGCCGGGGCGGTGGGTGCTGCAGCCGGGGTATTGGGTTCTATTGCCTCCGGCTGCTGTGCATTATGATTGATGCTCAGAACCGTTTTGGGTTTTAATCCGGCTGCCATAATGGGATTCGAGGAGTTTACCGGTAAATCATTCGCATTTGTCGGCATTGGTATTGGCTCTAAGTCGGTAGTTGACCTTGCGACATCCGCCCCCACAAAACCAAACCAGCCGGCCTCGGAATATCCCGATTGCGCCCCGACTCGCTTTGCCTTATCTATGGTCTTACCTGTTCTAAGGTCTACAATATAATATGTCAGTTCGCAGGTTGCAAGCAGCACTTCTTTGGAATAAATGATGCTGTCGGTTTTAGAACGGTTGGTACCAAGCACATCGACCAGCACATACAGCATAAACGTCGGGTCCGGCACCGGGACCTGGGATTGCTGCAATCTAAGCTTCATCTGCAATGAGGATTCCATATACATCTGATCCTGGTCAGTTGGAAAGACGGTCGGCCAGGCGCTCATATTGGGATTGAAATTGACGCTGGCATTGAAGCCTTCCTGACTGTCAATCATATAGGGGGCTTCATACTTTGAATTATTGTTATTGTAGCTTGCGCTGATGTTGTTGATACCCGGCATAGTCAGGCTGGCGCCGCCATTTTGTGCGACTGTGACAATGGCCAGATTTACTTTTTGCCCGGCAAGCGGCTTAAGGTCCATCTGTGCGATGGTGTTTCGTATGCAGCTGGAGATAGCCCGCTGTTCTTCGTCAAAGCGTTTTCCACCGCCGTGAGAGGGTAGCAAGCGATAGGTGTTGCAGCCGGCTGTCCAGAGCAGCGTCATCAGGCATACTGTCAAGATCACTCTATAACGGTTAATTCTAACACACATATTGTCCTCATTTTAGTTCTGTTTTCACTACTGTCCGGTTATAAGTTGAATAATAACAATTGGTTCTGATTCTGAAAATTTGCGTTTTGCATAGGAATCTCCGTAAGTATTTTTTCTAGCGAGACTTGCTCGAAAAGAGCAATGCTGAGAATTTGCAGGATTTCGGACAGACTGCGGCCGATCTGCAGTTCCTTTTTGATGATGGCGATCAGGACATAAACGCTGATGGCAATCCATATCTGTGTCTTGAGGGCATTTTCTGAGGTGCCGAAAAATGCCTTGATATGCAGATTTTATTTGAGCCATTTGAAGAACAGTTCGATCTGCCATCGGCACTTGTAAAGTTTGCCGCTGATGATCGCATCGAGCATAAAGTTGTTGGTCAAAAAGACCAGCTGTTGGTTGGTATCGTCGTCGTAGTAACTGATACGGCGCAGCGGCACCGGATAACCCTGTGAAGTACACGGACCTTGTAACATAATGGTTTGGTCGTTGCGAAGGCCGGTGGTATTGTCCACGTTGCGGTAGCCGGTACGAATGTAATTGAGATTGGGTTTGGCGCGCGTCACAAAGAACGCCATGCTCTTTGTAAAGGTGTATAATCGTGCAAAGTCGATGTAGCCGCGATCCATAATGTAGAACGCACCTGCTTCGATAAGAAGTTCGTCGAGGAAATTGACATCGTGGACAGAACCGCCTGTAATGCGTATAAAACAGGGTATAGAGCCTTTTAAGTCCATCAGAGCATGTACCTTGACTGCGCTTTTGTGTTTGCGAAATTGCGCCTATGGAATTAAGGCCAGGCATAAATCGATGGTTGTTGAATCGAGTGCGTATGCGGCGTTTGTGAGGTCGATCCCGAAGTTGTCGTTGCTGTATAACGCCTGTGCCTTGGCAATGAGTAACTACCTGAGGCATGGCCTCCAACAGTGAGGTAAGCTCCCCTGCGGCCAGGAATTTCTGACGCTGCTGCTGAATGCTGGATCTATCCTGGCGGTTAGCAACTATTGCTTTGAAAAACTCTTTTTTTTCCATCCTGCACCTTTTTATATCATAAAAAGCAACGCTTCCCGGAAGAACTTAATAGAGACAGGCCCATTCTGACCTGGGCCTGTCTTAGGAGGAGCGACATTGAAAGTAACTCCCACGTCGGATTTTACTTTTGTAAATTTCTTCTGACTTCGAATCCAAAATATTGAATGAGTTTTTGAGCCGACCGCAACGTCAGTGTTTTGCCCTGCAGAAAGCGACACAGGGCAGATTTGGCTAACCCTGTTCTGCAGGCGATCCGGTAACAAGAGCTGTCGGATTCCAAGAGGGATTTACGTAACAGAGTTTCAAGGTTTTCCTGATTCATCATTATTCATCAGTCTCCATTTAAACAACAAAAACAGTTTTCTCGTCGCTCGGTATTCAAATGATTGTTGTCGTGCATTCTACCTAATATCATCGTCAGAAACTATCACTTTTTTTAATAATTTTTTTGAAATAAAATA
>JBFZBH010000338.1:0-2763 GCA_041308525.1 Phycisphaerae bacterium
TTTTTGTGAACGGAAAGCAGGTTTACGCATGCGGCCTGCCCGGAGAGAACCGGTCGCAAGCCGTTCCCCGGTGGCTAGGTGACATCGTTTATTTTAACACAGATGACGACACAATTGATATTGTGCTGCATATATCGAATTACCATTATATAAAGGGTGGCCTTTGCACTTCTCTCACACTCGGCACTGCCGGTGAAATGAAGGCGATGCGTGAACGCGCTGCAGGGGTTGATTTTTTCGTGCTTGTCATTCTCATCTTTGTCGGACTGTATCACCTCTGCCTAGCCGCGATCAGGAGTAATGACAGGAAAACGCTTTTCCTCGCCAGGAAAACTATATTTTCCTTCGGAATGTTTTGCCTGATTATAGCCCTGAGATTAGTTTCGTCAGGCGAACATTACCTTTCGCACATGTTTCCTTTGGCATCATGGTCGCTACTGCATAAAATAGAGTACTTGACTTTCTGCCTTGCCATACCGTCATTCGGCTTTTATCTCTATTCACTCTTTCCAGTTGATTTTCACAGGCGGATACTTGTCCTGGTTGCCTGGGTTGGCGGAATTATTTCCGTAATCATTATCGCAACCCCTTCTACCATATATTCGCACACAGCCAAATTCTATCAGCTTTTAACTCTGCTAGCAATTGCTTATGCCGTTGTAATAATGGTGCGTGCAGTGATAAAGGGGCGTGAAGGTTCGGTCATTGTGCTTGCGGGTTTTCTGCTCATGGCGCTTGCCGGCATTAATGACATCCTGCACGAAAACAGCATCATCAATACCGCCTACATCTCCCACATAGGTCTTGCTTTGTTTGTTATTACGCAGTCCATTCTGCTTGGAGTGAGGTTTTTCCAAGCGTTTGACCGTATTGAGAAACTTTCCGATGATCTGCAGCGCACTTCTGAAGAGCTAGAAAAGAAGAACGTTTTGCTTATATCGGATAAGGAAAAAATAGGTCAACTGCTTCAAGAAATTCAACTCTCAGAAACGAGATATCGGCAGATTTTCGATCGCTCACCGATCGGTATTTTCCGCACTAATCTGTCAGGACAGCTAATCACTGCCAATGCCGCAACGCTGAAAATGATGAAATATGAGTCTATTGATGCGGCAAACGCGACAGATATGTTCAATACTTACACAAATCCAAGCGACCGTGACCATCTTATATCTATGGTGGTCAAGGGGCCTGTTTTGGGATTTGAAACAAGTTTGTATTGTGGCGATGGGCAGATCATATTTGTGAGCGTTAATGCTTATATGGATTTTGACAATGAGGGTAGGCCATCCTACATTGAGGGAACGATTGAGGATATAACTAAGCGCAAGCGGATGGAGGAGCAACTGAAAGAAGCCAGGGATGCGGCCGAAGCGGGCAGCAGGGCAAAAAGCGCATTTCTTGCCAATATGAGCCATGAGATTCGCACACCGATGAATGCCATCCTGGGCTTCTCGCAGCTCATGCAAAGAGATCAGCATCTGCCACAGCAATCGCGTGAGCATTTAGATACGATAAATCGGAACGGAGAACATCTGCTGGCTCTTATTAACAACATACTGGAAATATCAAAAATCGAGGCGGGGAAAACTACTTTTTCTCCGCGCACGTTTGACTTGCAGTCTCTCATCGGGGACATTGAACAAATATTCCGGTTGCGCGCTGATGCCAAAAAATTAAGCTTTATTCTGGAGGAAGTCGGTCAGATTCCCCGCTGGGTGAAGGCAGATGATGGGAAGCTCCGTAAGGTGCTCTTCAACCTTCTGGGTAATGCGATAAAATTCACCAGGAATGGTCAAATTATTTTACGCATCAGCCGTACAATAGACAATGCGGAGACGATGAATCTTCAGTTTGAGGTGGAGGATACGGGTCCCGGCATGGCCGAAGATGAAATCGGGCGCCTTTTCCAGGCATTTGAGCAAACCAGAAGTGGACTCAAGAGCGGCGGGACAGGGCTTGGTCTGGCTCTGAGCCGTGGTTTCATAGAAATTATGGGCGGAGCCATATCAGTGACAAGCGCTCTTGGTAAAGGGAGTATTTTCCGGGTTAATATTCCTATTCAGGAAGACAGAGAAGAAAATGCCGCGAAGAAGGAATCAAAACAGCGGGTGCAGTGCTTGAAACCAGGCCAGGAAGAAATCCGTATTCTGATTGTTGATGACAGAGAAACCAACCGCAAGCTTCTTCTGCAGCTTTTGTCATCGGTAGGGTTTGCCGCAAATCATGCAGTCGACGGCAAGGAAGCAATCAGTATGGTCAGTAAATGGAAGCCGCATCTTGTTCTTATGGATATGGCCATGCCGGTAATGGATGGCTATGAAGCAACACGCAAAATCAAGGCATCGCCTGATATCAAAGATACGGCAATCATTGCTGTGACCGCCAGTGTCTTTGAAGAGGACAAAAAGAGGATTTTAGACGCAGGCGCAGACGACTACCTGTCTAAACCTTTCAAGGACGCGGAACTTTTTGAAATCATCGGCAGACTGACCAAGGCTGAGTATTTGTATGAAGATACAGGCACGGGAGAAAAGGTTTCAGAGACTGTGGACGATAAAATCCTGATGTGCACGGCCGTTGCCTCGTTGCCAACAGAGCTTGTAAATCGCATGCGCAGTGCCGTCGAAGGCGCCGACCTCGATCTGCTGAACGAACTTGCCGGGCAACTGGCCACGGAGCAGCCTCTTTTTGTAAAACAGATACAGGCCCACGGGGATCTTGCTCTCGTCCATCTCACTGCCCGGCTTGAGCAGGCCGTGG
>JBFZBH010000339.1:0-2745 GCA_041308525.1 Phycisphaerae bacterium
TTTAATCGGCGGTTTCATTATTGCTGCCTGTGCCTTCGTTGGCAGAAAGTCACCTTCTCTTGCCGGCCTGATTGCCGTAATGCCTTTGACGACGCTTCTTGTTATGATTTTTATGCACATCGATAACCCCGGCGATTCAGGCCAGATGCTCCGCTATGTCAAAGGCGTTCTCTGGGGAATTATTCCGACCGCCCTTTTCTTTTTCACTGCACTTCTATTTTTTCAAAGACAGGTTGCTTTCTGGCGCATCATCGCAGCCGCCTTCGCAGTGTGGCTCGCTGCTGCAATTGTCCATCAGTTGCTCCTGAAACAATAATTCTGTTTCAAATCCGGAGCTTCAATTCGATTGCCGCAATCCATCTATTGCAAAAAAGGGCTTGCGCCGCTATGATATGCCCTGATGGCGTCTAAATCATCCAATAGTGAAAAAGACCTGCATATAGCAGCGGTCAACAAGAAGGCCTTTTTGAACTTCGAGATTATCGACAGGTTCGAAGCCGGCCTCGCCCTTTTGGGAAGCGAGGTCAAATCGCTGCGCTCTTCGGCTGCCGACCTCAAAGGCGCCTACGCCCGGGTAGCAGGCACTGAATGCTGGCTCGTCGGCGCAAAAATCGCACAGTATGAGCAGGCAGGAATCCTCAACCACGAGCCGTCGAGAAAAAGAAAGCTCCTGCTGCACAAGTCCGAAATCAGAAGGATAAAAACAAAGCTCGAACAGCGGGGTTTTACCCTCGTCCCGCTGAAAATTTACTTTAATAAAAAAGGCCTTGCGAAAATGGAGCTTGGCCTTGCAAGAGGAAAAAGGCAGTTCGATAAGCGCCGGACCATCACCGAACGTCAGCAGAAAAAAGACCTCGACAGGGACAGAAAAAAATACAAGTAGAAGTTCGAAATTAAAAATAGAACGGAGTATTGAAAATGGCAAACGAAGAAAAAAAAGAAGAGAAAAAAATTATTATCGATGAGGACTGGAAACACCAGGCCCAGAAGGAAAAAGAGGTTATGGCTGCACAGGAAAAGGCCGAAGAGAAAAAACCATCAGGCGCCAAAGCCAAGCACGGACCATTGCCCAAAGGTGACCTTGCAGCACTCATAAGCCTGCTTGTCACTCAAACACTTTTCGCTCTCGGCCTCCTTAGAATCGAAGGGCAGGAGGATAAAGAGCCTGACCTTGAAATGGCAAGGTACAATATAGATATCCTCCAGATGCTCCAGGAAAAAACAAAAGGCAACCTTACAGAAGAAGAACAAAATGTCCTCGATACCACCCTCAATGAGGTCCGTATGGCCTATGTAAAAGTCGCAGGTGTATAGACAATTTCATATTTGATAATTGCAGAAAATATTTTTCGAAATAAAAAGGCTGTGTTTCTGTGAATGTGCTGGAAAAAATAATCGAAGATAAAAGAGCCGATGTCGAGAGACTCAAAAGCCAGAAAAGTATCGAGCAATTTAAGGAAGAAATTGCCGCTCTTCCGCGCTGCCGAAATTTTTTTAAGGCTGTCACTAAGCCGAATCCGCGCGGACTTAATGTCATAGCCGAGGTCAAGAAGGCATCGCCATCAGCCGGCGTTATAAGATACGATTTCGACCCCGTGGCGATTGCGAATACTTACCAGAAATGCGGGGCGGATGCGATAAGCGTCCTGACAGATGAAAAATATTTTCAGGGCAGGCTCGAGTATCTGAAGCAGATAAAGCAGGCGGTCGATTTGCCCGTCCTGCGGAAAGACTTTATCATCGACCCCTGGCAGATTTATCAGTCGCGAGCAGCCGGCGCCGATGCAATTCTATTAATAGCCGAGGTGCTCAAGCCCGCAGAAATCTCCGACTTTCTGATTTGCGCATCCTCTCTTTCGCTGACAACACTGCTGGAAGTTCACGATGCCGATACTCTCCTGTCTTTCCGCAGTTTCGTCGATTTCCCGCAGAAAGGCTACTGCATCATAGGCATCAATAACCGAAATCTGGCAACTATGAAGGTCGATATCAATACCACCTCAAGATTATCCGCCATGCTAGAAGATAAGGCGCTAATCGTCGCTGAAAGCGGCATAAAAACAAAGGCTGATGTCGAAAAGATGATCCGGATCGGTGTCCGTGCAATCCTCATCGGCCAGACGTTATGTGAAAGCCCGGACATAGAAAAAAAATTCAATGAGCTTTTTGGATAGGAGCTGTCGAAAATTATGGATACTGTTCTTGCTTTGCTTATAGGTTTGGTTGGGGGATGTTTAAGCGGTCTGCTTGGTCTCGGCGGCGGTATAATAATTATTCCTGCCCTTGTTCTGCTGCTCAAAATACCGCAGGCGACAGCACAAGGCACCACCCTCGCTATGATGGTCCCGCCCATCGGCCTTCTGGCCGCCTGGACATATTACAACAAAGGCCACGCTGATTTGAAAATCGCTGCGCTTATGTGCATCACTTTTGTCATCGGCAGCCTCATCACCGCCAAGTTCGCTGTTAATCTTTCGGACACTGTCCTGACAAAAATATTCGGCGTCGCCCTGCTGCTCATCTCCCTGAAAATGATTTTCTTAAAATAGCTCAGTGGTTGAGGTGTTTTTCAAATTTGTAGCGACTTTTGCTGTATCTTCGCCCAGGTATCTTTTAAATCGACCGTTCGATTGAAAACAAGTTTGCCATCTCTGCTGTCGGGGTCAACGCAAAAATACCCTAATCTCTCGAACTGATAACGCGAAAATGCCCTGGCACCTGCAGCCGAAGGCTCGATGAAACAAT
>JBFZBH010000340.1:0-2739 GCA_041308525.1 Phycisphaerae bacterium
TCGCACAATCGGTCGGCAATATAATACAAGACAAGGGCATCGTCGGCGCCGCCTTTTTTGCAGCAGTTTGCCAGCGGATTATCGCCGTATGGATAATTCATAAATTCGTTCATATCTTTCGTTTCGAGTTTTTGAATTTTCATAAGTGCATCAGAGGTTTTTGCAGAAAAGAGTTTCTCATCACAGGCCTTGTGAATAGTCAGCAGGCACAGCGCCCCCAGATACGCACCCGAAATCATTTTTTCGAATTTGTGAAAGCCGGGATTGAGTGTGGATTTGTCGAGGAGAACATCCATTTTGCCTTGATGCATTTTCCCGAAGCAGCCGGATTCGGTGTTGATAATCTGGTTTTTCGAAGGGTCGAGGTCCTTTTTCTTCTTTATATTTATATTTTTTTCGACATAGCAGCAGTTTGTCCCCGTGCCGAGTATAAAGCCGATGTAGGTGCTGAACATTTTGCCCTCGTATCCGACACCCGCAAGAAGGGTCGCTACAGAATCGTTGAGCACGACAATATGTTTACCCCCGGATATCCCCATCGTAATAATTGCACGATTCAGATTTTCACCGAGAAGCTCTCCTTCGATATTCTGAAGCCGGACTTCTTTCGCGAAGCGAAGAAGCCTTCCATCCCTATTGGGCAGTATCTCCACCTCATACGAAAAACACAAACCTGCCTTGTCCGATTCGCCCTCAATATCTTTGAGATAACCGGCTATAGTCCTGAAAAAATCTTCTTTGCTGATTTCACTCTCAGCGCCGGGCATCGCAAACAGCTTCGACTTTTCTATTACCGGATTTCTGTCATTATCGAAATACACACTTGCAACCCTGAAGTTGGTGCCTCCTGCGTCCGCAACGATTGCTCGCTTGTTTGCCGGAACGTCGGCTTCAACTTCAATATAAGTTGGTATCATATCGAGTGTGCTTTTTCGCCCCGCAAGACCCTGCTCCATCTCTTTCACAAAGGAGCTTATTGTCATTTCGGCATCGATATCAAGATAGTCCATCCCGTATTTTCTCAGAAAATTTATTACAGCCTGCTTAATTTTCTTCACGCTCATTTTCCTTCTTCAACGATACTGTGAATTGCAGAATTCTAATTTGGGTCTTGGGCTCATCAGAAACTTTTCTGATAAGCGAAAGGCGTGTATCGAAACAGCCGATCTTTATATTAGTCCCACCGAGGTCTATGCCAATCAGAACCTTAGTCATCCGCACCTGAAAAAATCAGCCAATGGCCAAAAGATTATGAAGGGTAGCCGCCCGGAAATTTATTATGCCACTGCCAGGCTGTTGCAACGATTGTCTCGAGCTTGTTGATTTTTGGCTCCCAGGAGAGCTCTTTTTTTGCCTTCGAGGCATCGCTGGTCAGGATTGCAGGGTCGCCGGGGCGTCTTGGGGCTTCCGTTACCTTGAATTTTTTTCCCGATACGTTTTTAACCATCTCTATCACCTCGCGGACGGAATATCCGGTGCCGTTCCCCAGATTATATATAAGCTCTTTGCGTAAAGCAAGAGAATTCATAGCTAAAAGATGTGCCCGGCACAAATCCTCAACGTGGATATAATCACGAATACAGGTGCCGTCGGGGGTGCCATAGTCGGTTCCGAAGATTTTGACATCCTCGCGTTTGCCCATCGCAGCCTGAATAACCAGCGGAATCAGGTGGGATTCGGGCCTGTGGTCCTCTCCGAGGGCGGAATTGAAGCCTGCCCCGGCTGCGTTAAAATAGCGAAGAGCCGCATATCGCAGTTTTCCGGCCTGACTTTGCCAATGGCACATTATCTCCGCAGCAAGTTTGGTCTCACCATAAGGATTGACAGGGTCTTTTTCCAAATCCTCTTTAATCGGGACGTTTTTGGGCATTCCATAAACTGCTGCGGAACTGCTGAAGACAAACTTCTCAACGCCAGAAGCCTCCATCGCACTGAGGACGGTGCGGGTATTCGAAACGTTATTAAGATAATATTCGAGGGGCGCTTTTACAGATTCGGCTACCTCGATAAAGGCAGCAAAATGCATTACAACTTCGATTTTGAATTTTGTTAAGGTTTTAATGAGCAGTTCGAAATCAGCTAAGTCACCTTTGACAAACTGCATGTCTTTAATTGCAGATGTGTGACCCTTGCTCAGATTATCATATACAACAGGCTCGTGGCCTTCTATTTTAAGCATAGCAGCCATATTGCTGCCGATGTAACCTGCACCGCCGCAAACCAGAACTCTCATAGAAAATTTTTTCTCCAAAAAAACTAACGGTCTGACAAAATTTTATAATGACAATGCTGAAATATTCTGTGCCGTGTATTTTATTTTTTTGATGCCTGTTTGATTTTTTCCAAAATTACGGATTCCAGCTTAGTGTCCCTACCCAAATCTACCCAGAAGGCCTGCCCAGGTTCAAGATCAACCTTCGGAGCTGCAGTTTTTATGCGCCTGCCTGTAAATTTGTCATACTGAAGACCCCTGACTTCTTCGGGCGGCTCTGAAAGGCTCAGCCTCTCCAGTTTCAGATATTCACTCCCCCCGTACATGGCATGGGCGATATTGAGATCGGCATTGCCGGAGAGCCACAGGACCAGTATGCCAAATATCTTGTTCCCATGAAATCGAGTACAGACAATATCAGTTCCGAGACAATCAGCATTCCCTTTGTCACGGTCATCACCGACTGGATCACGATCCATCCGAGCTGGCTGCATCCGGGGGTGAGCCTGTGTTTCGTGAGATCGGAA
>JBFZBH010000341.1:0-2738 GCA_041308525.1 Phycisphaerae bacterium
TTTCGATTATTTCATCGCCAGCCCAACACAGATAAGAACCTTTATTGAAGATACTTTCGATACGGATAAAAAGGATGAAGACGACAAGCTTAAGCACAGTATTGATGCAACTGCAATGGAATTGTCGGAAGCCAGGTTGGACTTTAAGCCGGGCGGCCTTCTTGCCGCGCAGACAGAAGGTGATGAGGAGGGGCCGATTGTCCGGCTGGTAAACCTTATCATCGATAATGCATATTATATGCGGGCCAGCGATATTCACGTCGAGCCGATGACAGACCGTGTCCGTGTAAGATACAGGGTTGATGGAGTCTGTTTGGAGAAAGATAACCTTCCCAAAAACATGCAGGCAGCGCTGACAACAAGATTAAAGATTTTGTCCGGTATGGACATAGCGGAAAAACGTCTGCCGCAGGATGGCCGTATAAAGCGGGTCATCGGCGACCATGATGTGGACTTTCGTGTGTCGGCACTGCCTGGTAGTCACGGAGAAAGCATCGTGCTGAGAATTTTGCGCCCAGACGCCGTGAATATCGGTATTCGCTCATTGGGTTTCGAGCAGGACGACTACGAGCGGTTCCAGAAGATAATCAAAAGACCGAACGGAATTTTCCTTGTAACGGGACCTACAGGAAGCGGTAAAACGACAACGCTTTACGCGGCACTTCAGGAGCTTAACAAACCGGACAAAAAAATCATCACAGCAGAAGACCCTGTGGAATATAATTTCGACGGAATGAACCAGTGCCAGATAAAGGAAGAAATTGGCCTGACATTTGAAAGAATCCTTCGAGCAATGCTTCGTCAGGCACCGAATGTTATCCTCGTCGGAGAAATTCGAGACAGCATAGTTGCAGATATAGCTATACAGGCAGCCCTTACCGGCCATCTTGTGTTCAGCACGCTTCACACGAACGATGCGGTTAGCGCTATAACAAGACTTATTGATATGGGGGTCAAGCCGTTCCTCGTAGCAAGCTCGATCCAGGCCATAATGGCGCAAAGACTGGTGAGAATTATCTGCAAGAACTGCAAGGCGGTGGATGAAAATCCCGACGTAAATCAGCTCAAGATGCTCGACATAACTTTGGATGAGCTTCACAAGCATTCAATCTATAAAGGCACCGGCTGCAGCCAATGCCAGGGGACAGGCTACAAGGGACGATTGGGCGTATTCGAAATGCTTGAAATGAACAACGAAATCAGGGAGCTGGCATTCGCAAAGGCACCGACATCTGAAATACGCAAGGCTGCAATTGCTTCAGGAATGAGGACGCTCGGCGACGATGGAAAAGTAAAGATTTTTGGTGGAGTAACAACACCTGCGGAAGTTGTGAAGATTTCGCAGATGGAAGGCGTAATATCATAATTTAACGGTTGATGGGGAAAAGAATATGGCAACAGTAAATATGGACAGGCTGTTAAATGCGTGCGTAACGCAGGGTGCATCAGATATACATATCGTTGTGGGAAGGCCTCCGGTTTTCAGAATTGACGGAAGGCTGCGCTCCCTCGAAACGAAGGTGTTAATGCCGGACGATACTGTCGGACTGATGAAGAGCATCACGCCGGATCGCAACCAGCAGGAGCTTCAAGAGGAGGGCGGTACGGACTTCGGTTTCGCATTCGGCGACAGGGCACGATTCCGTGTTTCGATATTCAAGCAGAGAGGAAATGTGTCCATGGTCTTGCGTCTTATTCCGACCAAGATAATGAGCTTCGAAGAGATAGGGCTGCCGAAAATTTGTGCGGCTTTGTGCCGAAGGCCCAGAGGAATGTTCCTTGTGACTGGCCCTACGGGGAGCGGAAAGACGACAACCCTCGCCTCGATGATAAATTACATTAACGAGAGCTTTGACCGGCATATCGTCACCATCGAGGACCCGATAGAATATTACCACAACCACAAGAAATCAGTCATAAACCAAAGAGAGGTCGGGATCGATGTGCCGAGCTTTTCAGAGGCTCTTCGAAGGGTCTTGAGAATGGACCCCGATGTGATTCTCGTTGGAGAGCTTCGAGACCTCGAGACAATCGAGGCAGCAATCAGGGCGGCAGAAACAGGTCACCTTGTTTTCAGCACTCTTCATACGACAAGCGCATCAGGAACGATTACGAGAATTATCGACGTCTTCCCTGTAAACCAGCAGGACCAAATACGTACACAACTTAGCATCAATCTTATAGCAGTTTTAAGTCAGGCGCTCTGTCCGCTTGCTGTCGGGAAGGGAAGGGTCGCAGCTTACGAATTTATGGTCGTTACTTCAGCCATATCAAACCTTATAAGAGAAAACAAACCTTACAGGATAGATTCAGACATTCAAACAGGCAAGAAATTCGGTATGCAGCTTCTTGATGAGCACCTCTGGAGGTTATATGACGAGGGCAAGATAACACTCGAGGAGATGATTGATAAGGCAAGAGAGCCTTCAGACCTTCAGGACAAGGCAATGGCTAAACTGAAGCTTAAAAAAGCAAAACAGCTCAGCGAAGACATTGGCCCTGTATTAAGAAGATAGTTTTATAAACATTGACTCTTGAAACAATTCTGAATTTCAGCCATCAATAAGGCTAACCTGTGAAATTCATACTGAAAACGCATCAATGATTGAATTTCTATATTAATAATGCATTTCAAAAGATTACAGCCTTTATGACAGGAATTCTGTCTCTTTTTAGTCCCTAAGGACTGATTTTAAGGGTTGTAGCAAATAAAAGGCCGGAAAATTTTAGAAAAAAAT
>JBFZBH010000342.1:0-2735 GCA_041308525.1 Phycisphaerae bacterium
CCAGCGGGCATCTGGCTCAATTCCTCTTTCATTTCCTCCATGACAGCCGCTATCTGCGGGCCGAAAGTCTTATTCAGCTGCGGCACATTAACGTATGCCCATGCCGGCGAAGAAGCCGCCTGCTGTGCCTGCTGCGCATCCAGAACTGATAGCAGGCTCTTAAAGTCCGCCTCTCCAGCCGCCTTCTTCATCGCAACAATTTCATCATAGCACTTCGGTGATTTAATCATTACAAAATCACCCGCCTGCGCAACGACGCCTCCGGCATCTTGAATGCTTACAATGCCATTAGCATCAGCCTCGGAAAGGTTTGGATTTGATGAGACCAGCTGCTTGAAGTCAGTAATCGGAACGATGAACGTCATCATTTTATCAGGGTCCTGATTATCATATCCTGCAGCAAAAATGACAAAGCTTCCTTTCATATTCAGGCCTTCAAGCTGCGGGCCGCCCAAAAGCTGGGACAACGCCATGCGGGCACCCATCTGGAGTGTCATAGGCGTCGGCGCCAAACCTGCAAGGAAACCGTCCATCCGGCTTAAGGAATATTCGAAGTTATTAACCTGCACACAAAAAAGACTGTCCGCAGGCACTAATTTAAGGGCGTCGTTTTCAGCCGCAAAACCTGACGAAAACAACAAAAGCCCTGTTAATGTTACAACTGCTCTCATAAATCTTTTAGAACTTGTCACTGTGAGATCTCCTTAAAAAGATTGATTGATATATTTATTTTCTCAGGTTAATACCATAAAATAGGCCAATTGTATATAAAAATCTCCGCGATATTTAAGAAACTTGTGTCATAAGCTTTACTATATATCGGGGTATTTTTCGCCCCGATATAGAAAAAGCTGGGGCTGTTTTTGGCCGATAAATCCGTAATAAATATTTTGCTGGTAATGAACATTAGGCCGGTTATTGCCTATTATATTTATAGATTCCCGGACTATGGATGGCAGCCGGGGTGTAAAGTGAGCTTTTACTATGCAAATGCTTTGACAACAACGGCTTGTAATAATATAATGACTTGAGCTTTGACAGTAAATTCACTTAATTTGTCATAAAAAGGGATTTATAGCCGATTGATAATAGAGTTGTCTTGATAAAAAAGGCAATTATTTGTGAGGTAATATATGTTCGAAAGATTTACAGACCGGGCAAGAAAAGTTATGGCGCTGGCCAACCAGGAAGCGCAGCTCTTCAACCACGAATTTATCGGAACAGAGCACATTCTGCTCGGATTACTTAAAGAAGGAACAGGTGTAGCAGCAACAGTGCTTACCAACCTCGGTGTGGACTTGAAAAAGACTCGCCTTGAGGTCGAAAAGCTTGTCCGAAGCGGCCCCGATATGGTCTCGATGGGCAAGCTGCCCCAGACGCCGAAGGCAAGAAAAGTCATCGAATACGCCATCGAGGAAGCAAGAGCTCTTAACCACAACTATGTCGGGACAGAGCATCTGCTCCTCGGGCTTTTACGCGAAACCGATGGCATTGCCGCCCAGGTCCTTATGAACCAGGGGCTGAAACTCGAATACGTCCGCGAAGAGGTTCTGAATCTTCTCGGCGCAGGAGTAGATGAGGACACCGGTCTTGATATGAAAGTCGGGCCGACGATTCCGCGCGGAAGGCCGAAGAGCAAGACACCCGCCCTCGATAGTTTCGGAAGAGACCTTACAAAGCTTGCTGAAGATGGCGAGCTTGACCCTGTCATCGGCAGGAAAAAAGAGATTGAGCGCCTCATACAGATTCTCTGCAGAAGAACTAAAAATAATCCCGTCCTCCTCGGCGAAGCTGGCGTCGGCAAAACTGCAATCGTCGAAGGGCTTAGCCAGCAGATTGTCAACAGGCAGGTCCCCGAGCTTCTCAAAGATAAGCGAATTGTGGTTCTTGACCTTGCGATGATGGTCGCAGGCACCAAATACAGAGGTCAATTCGAGGAAAGAATCAAGGCCGTCATTAACGAAGTCAGAAGAGATAAAAATGTAATCTTATTTATCGATGAGCTTCATACACTCGTCGGTGCCGGCGGCGCAGAAGGCGCTATCGATGCTTCGAATGTGCTCAAGCCCGCTCTTGCACGCGGAGAAGTTCAGTGCGTTGGGGCAACGACACTCGATGAATACAGAAAATATATCGAGAAAGATGGCGCTCTCGAAAGACGCTTCCAGACAATAATTGTTGAATCCCCCTCGAAAGACGAGACGCTTGAAATACTCAGAGGTCTTCAGGACCGTTACGAAAAACATCACAAGGTTCATTTCACGGATGAAGCCCTCTACCAGGCAGTCGAGCTTTCATCGAGATATATTTCAGGCCGCTGTCTGCCCGACAAGGCCATTGATGTGGTCGATGAATCCGGCGCCAGGGTCCGCCTGAAAAATATGACGCCGCCTCCTGATTTGGCTGAGCTTGAGGAAAAGATAGAGAAACTCCAGAAGGACAAGGATGAGGCCGTCCGAAATGCCGACTACGAGCTTGCTGCATCTTTGCGCGACGAGGCACAGCGGCTGCTCGAAAAAAAGAGCAAGCTCCAGAAAAAATGGTATGAGGAAAATAAGGAGATTGCCGGTGTTGTCGATGCTGAGATTATTGCAGAAGTGGTTAGCAGAATGACCGGCGTTCCTCTGACGAAACTCGAAAAGAAAGAGGCACAGCGCCTGTTGGAGTTGGAGGCTGAGCTTCATAAACGTGTTGTCTCACAGGATGAAGCCATTGCTGCCGTTGCCAGGGCAGTT
>JBFZBH010000343.1:0-2734 GCA_041308525.1 Phycisphaerae bacterium
GGTATCGGTAATGTCACCGGTTGTCCGCCAGCAGTTGCCGCCGACTTCCTCTCCCCATTTCCAGACATCTCCCCAGCCGTATTGACAGAGACTATATACAATATCTCTTGGGACCTGGTCGAGACATTGCCTCATCAGGATATAAGGTCTTTTCAGCTCAGTGAGGTTCGGGTCTCTGCCGACAATCGAAGAATAACCGCACCAGTCATACTTCAGATAATCGAAGCCCCATTTTCCGAATTGCTGGGCATCCTGCAATTCGTGCTGCCAGCTTGCTTCGAGCTGTTGGCAGGTTGTCGGCCCCGGGCCGATATAAATACCGGCTTTGAGGCCGATGCTGTGAATATAATCACAAAGTGCCTTCATATCTTTAAATCTTCCATTAGGAAGTATATTTCCATTAGCATCTCGCGGTGGGGGTGCAAGATTCGGGTCATTTCTGGCTCTTTGCGACCCTACCGGCGCCCTCATCCAAACATCATCAATATTTATATACGACCAGCCGTGATTAATTAGTCCACTATCATACATAGCCTTTGCGCTTGCTCTGACCTTTTCCTCATCTACGTCACGTCCCCAGCAATTCCAGCTGTTCCAGCCCAATGGCGGAGTCAGCGATATCTTATCGCCTACGACAATTCGAAACTCACGCTCTGCTGCTCCCAAATCATTCTTTGCAGTCAGCTTGACTCTATATTCTCCCTTCTGTTTAACAGAGCCGGTTATATGTCCGTTCGACGGATTAAGCTTAAGGCCCTGCGGCAATCCTTCGGCACTGAAAACCATTGGTCTTTTACCTGTTGCAGTTACGGTAAACAGGAAAGGATTTCCCGGCCTGACTCCGAAAACTTTCGGGCCTGTAATTTTTGGCTCAGGGGCTGGCTTGGGCGTAAGAATATACGGCTTAACAATAATCGGTTCTGCCGCATAAGGCTTTTTACCAGAATATTCGATCTTTGCCATCGCCCAGTCAGCATGGTCATTGGTATTATTGTCAACCTCGGAAACAAGCAGCCGCAATTGCTTTATGCCTTTAATGTCGAGGTCAATCATATTGGGTTCGTTGCCCGGCCTTTTTACGCTGCTCTTCCACAACAGCTTGCCATCACCTACTACAACAAACTGGGCAGTGCCCCTGGCGCCCCTGCGGCCTCGCGGCGGCTGAGCAGTCTGAGTTGGCCTGACTTCATCATCAACTCCGGCAATCGCACTGAAACGCACTGCTTTTCCATCGAGTGATATATTGAGCTGCGAAGGTGCATTTGTGCCGATTCCTCTTTCATATTTCTGTCCGTTGAGAGTAATCGAATTCCCATCGAGGGACTTATTGGCCATCGTCTGTTTCACACCTGATGTGGCCTTGCTGATATCAAGTTCGTCGAGCCATACTGTCTTGAGGCTGTTATCTTGTTGAAGATTTGCATGTTTTTGCCCGCAGCATCCGGACACATTCAAAATTGCCGACAATGCTAAAATTACAAGAATCTTTTTTGCCATCTGTTTTCTCCTAATAAAAAGTACACACTGTTTTTAAATTGCTATGAAGTAACTGATTAAACTTTCAAAAAACGTGCTTATCTTCCAACAACACAAATACCAAGTTTATCGGCGAGGGCCAAAGTTTGCGGTTTATCAATAATGATTACTTTTCCGGCTTCGAGGACGATGCATCTGCCGCCGTTTTCGGCCATTGACTTTATGGTATCTTCGCCGATGCAGGGGACATCGAAACGCATGTCGAGATTTGCCCTTGCGACCTTAATCAAAGTCCAGCCGCCCTTTTTGCAGAAGTGTCCGGCCCTTTTAATCATCTCGGCAGTGCCTTCGATGGCTTCGACGGCAACAACCTCTCTTTCCCTGACGGCAACTGCCTGACCGATATCGAGCTGGGCGACCTTTTTAGCAATGTCCCATCCGAAATCAATATCGGCCTGTGTCGATGAATTCGGTGATTGTTTCGTCATCAAGCCGCTGCCGGCAAGATGCTCCTTGCAGTACTTCGTGGAATCTTCCAGTATTATTCCTCCTTTTGCAAGCTCATCAGCAAGCGCAAAGAGAATGGTCTGGCTTTGTTTATCCTTCGAGCGAAGGTTCCAGTACCAGATTTTCAGGGCCAGCCAATCGGGCAGATAACGAACAATCCGCCAGGGTGTGAAGATTTGCGACTTAACAACGCTGCCGACCATTATGGTTTCAGTTACACCGTTTTTTTTGAGTTTTCGTATCCAGCTTGAAGGACGAGCTATCGCAACAGAAAAAAATTTATCGACATAACTGGAAAGGGCCGGGTCTGCATTATCCGCAATACCAGCGCAGATTACCTTCAATCCGTTTTTCCTTGCACCCTGGGCAACAAGAAAAGGCAGCCTTCCGCGGCCAGCGATAAGACCTATTATGTTTTCCCGTTCCATTATAAAAAACCTAACCAGTTTTATCCGGTGACTGCGGCTTTGGGCTGAGCTGCTCGATATCTTTTTCGAGCTTGCGTATTGTCTTTCTCATTTCGGGCAGGTACTTGAGCATACTGTATGCCCTTTTCGCGATACCTGCATCAACCGCAGGAGAGCCGAGGACAATTTTGCCGTCAGTAACATTATTGATGACGCCGGACTTGGCACCAATCATAACATAATTTCCGATATTTATATGGCCGGTAATGCCGACCTGTCCGCCGACGATACAGTGATGACCGAGAGTCGTCGAGCCGGAAATGCCGACCTGTGCGACAAGAAGG
>JBFZBH010000344.1:0-2725 GCA_041308525.1 Phycisphaerae bacterium
TGTCGTTATGAAAGGATTGATTCCGATTTCAGCAATTATCAGGCCGTTTATCAAACCTATGATCGCGCCCACGCCGAGACCAAGCAGTATAGCTAAAGGGACGGGCAGGCCGTTATTCATCCAGATTGCCGTCACCGCACCTGACAGAGCTACTGTGGAGCCGACGGAGAGGTCGAAGCCTCCGGAAATTAAAAGGATTGTCATTCCGATTGCGATAATGCCCTGATCTGAAAGCGACAGGAGGACTGCGGAAATATTTTTCCAGCCGAGAAATTCGGGGACGGCATAAGTCATTGCGATGGTGCTTAAAATGATTATATAAAAAATCATAAATTCGCGGAATTCGGTGACCGCAATGATTTTTCCCAGAATTGTTTTTTTACTCTGCTGCATTAATTTTTTCCTTAAGACTCACTTCGCTTGCAGCGGCGATGATATTCTCTTCCGTTGCCTGCTGCCGCGTAAATTCAGCAACGATGCTGCCGGTGCGTATTACAAGAATCCTGTCGCTTAAGCCCAGTATCTCCAAAAGGTCCGATGAAATCAGCAGGATAGCCACACCTTCTGCGGCAAGCTGTCTTAGAAGACGATAAATTTCGTTTTTTGCCCCCACATCGATTCCTTTGGTAGGCTCATCGACAATTAACAGCAAAGGTTTTATGCCCATCCACATAGAGAGCAAAACTTTTTGCTGATTGCCGCCGGAAAGATTGGCAACTTTTTGGCGGATGTCTGGCGTTACGATATTGAGATTAATACGGTAATATTCGGCAAAATCGCTGACGGCATTTTCGTCGATAAGGCCGTATCGTTCCGTAAAGCAGTTCAGGCTCGGCGCGACGCAGTTCTCTCTGATTGTCATATCGAGAAAGAGGCCCTGCTCTTTTCGGTCTTCGGTTATATATGCAATTCTGTTTCTTATCGCCATAGTCGGACTTGAAATTTTAACAGGCTTACCCTGCATAAAAATACTGCCAGTATCAATCGGCTCGATGCCAAAGATGCTTCGGGCAAGGGCTGTTCGTCCTGCGCCTGAGAGGCCTGCAAGGCCGACAATTTGTCCTTTGAGGATTGAAAAGCTTATATTTTTAAAGACGCCGGCTCTTGAAGCATTTTCGATTCTGAAGCACTCATCAAGCGGCGGGGCGAGGGGGCTGCCGTACATATCTGTAATTTCCCTGCCGACCATTTTGCGGACGAGGTCTTCCTCGGTCACACTGCTCACGGGGCAGGTATCGACTTTTCTGCCGTCACGCAGGATTGTCACGGTGTCGGCGATTTCAAAAACTTCTCTTAAATGATGCGAGATATAAATAATCGATATGCCGTCCTGTTTGAGTTTTCTGATTATTTTAAACAGAACCTTTACGTGTTCGGATGACAGTGAGGATGTCGGCTCATCGAGGATGAGGACTTTTACGTTTTGCGAAATGGCCTTTAGAATTTCGATTACCTGGTGCTGGTCGGGCGAGATTTCCCGAAGGAGAACTGAGGCATCTATATCGAGATTGAACAGCTGCAGAATTTTGCTGCTCTGTTCATAGAGGCTGCGACGGTTGATGATATTTATTAGATTTGCAGGCTGGCGGTTTGCGAAGATATTTTCGGCTACCGAGAGGTTTTCGAGGACAGATAATTCCTGGAAGACAATCGCAATGCCGTGAAGTGCAGCAGAATGCGGATTCGAAAACTTCACAATTTCTCCGTCGATAAAAATTTCGCCGCTATCCGGCTGGATTACGCCTCCCAAAATATGCATAAGCGTGCTTTTACCGGCGCCATTTTCGCCGACGAGCGCGTGAATTTCGCCTCTTTTAAGCGACCAATCGACGCTGTCGAGGGCACGCACGCCTGGGAAAGTCTTTGTAATGTCCTGCACCTCGAGAATATTTTCTGATTTTTCAGCCACTTTAGTTTCTGTTTTTATTTTCTTAGGAAGTATTCGTAATTTGTTTTATCCACGATAATAACACCTGTATCTACATAAGCAGGCACGCCGGAAATACCCGCCTTCTGATTGTCGGATGTAATAGGTATATTTTGCCTGTTATATTGTATGAGGATTTGGACTGCATAGAATGGCATCAGGGCGGTCTGCTGTGCAACGGAGGCGGAAACAGTCCCTTCCCGAATGAGGCCGAGGATGTCATTGCCGCGATCCATCGCGACGATTTTGACCTTTCCGACAAGGCCTGATTCGCGCACTGCTGTGGCAGCTCCGACCCCGCCGCTTGCCTCAACACAGCCGAGGCCTGCGAGGTCGGGATTTTTCCGAAGGACTGCTGTTGCGACCTGCGCTGCGACAACTGAATCGGACTGTGTATCGACAATCTGAACTATCTCGATATCTTTGTACTGAGCAAGGGCGTCCTTGTATCCCCTGATTCGCTCTTCGAGATTGGATTGCCCGACCTTTGTCATCAGGGCAACTTTTCCTTTGGAGCCAATCAGCCCAGCAAGCTTTTGGCCGCCCTTGAAACCTGCCTGATAATTGCCAGTGCCTACGAATGCAATGCGTTTTGAGGTTGGCAGGTCAGCATCGACGGTTACGATTGGAATGCCGCTGTCAACCGCCTTATCGATAATAGGAACAAGAGCAGGCTCGAAGCCGACTACAACTATTCCCTTGATATTCTTTTTTGCCATACTTTGCTCGAAGGCGGTAATCATCGCAGTCATATCATATTCTGCCGGCCCGATATATTCTGTTTTAACACCGAATGTC
>JBFZBH010000345.1:0-2701 GCA_041308525.1 Phycisphaerae bacterium
TTTGCCGATTATCGGCCTCGTAATGTTCCATATCTTTCTTTTATGGTACACAGGAGGAGGGGTGGAAAAATACGAGAACATTAAATCCCTGATAAATTTCTCCTACTGGCAAAGCACCATTTCTGAAGTTAAAGACACCTCCAAACTGCTTATCTTTTCATCATCCTTCGGCCTCCTGCTGGCTGCGATCTGCGCACTATTCATCGAGAAGCTGCCGCTAAGAAAGTTTCGGCATGCCGCTGTAGCCGGCATAAAACACTGCTTTCTTCCTATGGCGATTTTGGTCCTCGCCTGGTCTCTTAAAAACTGCTGCGACAGCCTCAAAACCGGACAATTCCTCGCCTCGGTCCTTCAGGGGAACGTCTCGCCGTTTCTCTTTCCGCCGCTGCTCTTTCTTGTCGCCTCGATTACCTCTTTCGCAACCGGAACAAGCTGGGGAACAATGGCAATCCTGATTCCTACCGGCATTCCTGTGGCCTACGCCCTCGACGGAAATCAATACGGCATTACAACAATGATAAGTCTCGCAGCCGTCCTCGACGGCGCAATCTTCGGCGATCACTGCTCGCCCGTTTCCGATACAACCATCCTCAGCTCCATCGCCAGCCGCTGCAACCACATGGACCACGTCCGCACACAATTGCCCTACAGTCTCTTCACCGCTGCTATAGCAATGATGGTCGGCTACCTTCCCGCCGCTATGGGTTTGAACTGGATTGAGACGATTGTCATTGCCACGATACTAATCATCATCCTCCTTGCCTTAATCAAACGGTTTCAAAAACCGTTGCCCGAAAACCTCCTGACCTGAACGGCGCCGCAGCACAGCTTTACAAAATCGTTCTGTTTTGCTATCCTGTATTCGAAAAACTTATGACTCTTCAGAACAAATACATCCAGCTGCAGCAAATCCTAAAGGACCTGCAAAAAGTGTTAATCGCTTATTCTGGCGGCGTTGACAGCACTTTTCTTCTCAAAGCCGCAGTCGATACACTCGGTGCCAAAAACGTCCTCGCCTGCATCGCAAAAGGCCTGTCGCTGCCGCAAAGCCAGTACAATCAGGCCATCATAACCGCAAAAAAAATCGGCGCTAAAATTAAAACAATCGAAGCGGATGAATTGAAAGACCCCAAATTTACTGCCAACAATTCCAGCCGATGTTTTCATTGCAAGTCGCACTTGCTTATCGCCCTCGAACACCTGGCAAAGAAAACCGGTTTCCAGACAATCCTCTTCGGCAACAACCTCGACGATGAAAGAGATTTTCGCCCCGGCAATCGGGCTATCAAAATTCACGGCGTCCGCTCACCTCTTCTGGAGGCGAAGCTCACCAAAGACGACATCCGTCGGCTAAGCAGAAAATTTAAACTCCCGACAGCCGATATCCCCGCCTCGCCCTGCCTCGCATCGAGAATAAGCTACGGCCTCAGGATTACAAAAGAAAGACTAAAACAAGTCGAGGAAGCTGAAGATTTTTTAAGAAGCAATTTCGGCCTTGTGGAATTCCGCGTCCGCCATCACGACACAATCGCACGAATAGAGGTGCACCCGAAAGATTTTGAAAAAATCACAAAAGAACCTGCCCGCTCAAAAATCATTGAAAAGCTCAAATCCCTCGGTTTCAAATATGTAACGATTGACTTGCAGGGCTTCCGCTCAGGTTCCCTGAACGAATCCTTGTCGAAAAAGAACCTCATCGGCGGCGTTTAGATTTATTTGCGGATTGTAATTTTTTGCCCTTGTCAAATTCCCTCAATGCCTGTGCAGGAGAAATGAATTTGACTTTTTCATTTTTCCAGTTCTCTACGGATATCTGGCGGCAGAGAGGCTTCAAGATGCGGGAATTTTTCAACAATTCGGAAAATATCTGCCAAATCTTTCTGTCGCTTGCTTTTGCGCCTTTCCTTATCCATATATGCCAGGACTTTACCCTCTAAAACATCCTCAACCCTCGCTACTTTCATTTTATAACCAAGCACATTACCATCAATTGCAATTGCGATAAATTTCTGATACCGCTTGTCTGTCTGAAGCTGAATCCGAAGGTCCGATTTTTCGCTGCTGATGTTCACGCTATGCTCAAAGCGTTCGACTTTCAGGCCTCGTTCCGCAGCAGCTTTGCAAATACGCTCGACGTCCTCAACTGCTGCTACGATATCCAAATCGAGGCTCACAACAGGCTCAACATAAGCGTTTACTGCCAGGCCTCCTATAAGGCAGTACCTTGAACCTGTTTCGGAAAGAATGTCCAAAAAAATCTGAATGATATCGGATTTTCCGTGTGCAATAGAGTTTATAAATTCTTTGCCTGTCATTGATTTGTCTCCTTTAATTCTCGGATCCAGACATTTCTAAAGCGGATTGGGTTGCCGTGGTCCTGCAGTATCAGCGGCATTTTGTCCGGATGAGGCTCGTAATACGAACGGACTCTGTAAAATGTCGTCCCCTCGATTGTCCAGTTGTCCTGAATCAGAACGCCATTTTGTAAGATTGTTTCGGTCGCTTTTTTCTCGACCTTGCCATCCTTAAAAACGGGCCGATGAAAAATTATGTCATAACTTTGCCATACCCCCGGCGGCCGGCAGACATTTACCAGCGGCGGCTTTTGTCCGTAAATCGCTCCCGCCTGACCATCTGCATAAGTCTTGTTGTTGTGTGAATCGAGGACCTGCACCTCGTATTTACCCATTAAAAAAACGCC
>JBFZBH010000346.1:0-2698 GCA_041308525.1 Phycisphaerae bacterium
ATATGCATCCTCAAGAAGAATCGTATCGGTTGTTTCGCTAACCTCGGTATGAAGCCCGCCCATCACCCCCGCAACAGCGACAGGCCCCTTCGTATCTGCGATGACAAGCATTTCAGGGCTTAATTCACATCGTGTTCCGTCAATGCTTATAATTGTCTCTCCAGCCGCTGCCTTCCTGACAATTATTTTCCCTCCCGTAATTTTTTTATAATCGAATGCGTGAGGCGGCTGACCTGTTTCCGCCATAGCATAATTTGTGGCATCGACAACATTATTGACACTCCGCATCCCGATGGCCTCGAGACGTTTCTTAAGCCAGTCAGGTGATGGTCCTACTTTAACACCCTCGATCACGCGGGCAGTATAACGGCCGCATAATTCAGGCGACGTAATCTCCACACCTACAATTCCCGATATATCATTTCCAGACTCTTCAAGGTCAACTGCCGGCAGCGCAAGCTTTTGGCCCATCACAGCCGCAAGCTCTCTGGCAATGCCTATGTGGCTGAGGCAATCTCCTCGATTACTCGTTACCTCCACATCAATCACATCATCGTCACCTGTGTGTTCAATCCCCTCATACGGCAGCCCCAAATTGCTCAGCATCTCCGCAATTTCTTCCGCCGTCTGAAAAAGCTGAACATAATCTTTTAACCAGTTTAGTGAAATCTTCATAATTTAAAAGCCGCTAATAAATTACACACCATCAATACTATTGTTCCTGTTAGTTTATCTTCGTTTTTTTTCGCTGTCAACAACCGATTTAAAGCGGTATGGATATCTTCTTGACGCCCTAATGCAGGGGTGTATTATTATCATTACGATGAGTTAGGAAGCGTCGTAGCTCTTTCAAGGTTCGAGAATTGTATTAAAAACTTGCGTGATAAAATAAGATGTCCACGGAATTTTGAAAGTAAATTATAAAACTGGAAAATATATTATCGTAGAATCAGAAGATTATCCATTTAACTAAGTATGTGTAAGGGGAAAATAATGTTCCGGTATATTGTGTCGTTTGTTATAATTTTACTAATCATATATTTCATATTTTCACCTTATTGTTCCAATAAAGAAGATAATATTATGGTGAATAAATGGAAAGGTGGAATAATAAAAAAATACGGAACATATAAAACTGAGGATGGGAAAATAATTATAATCGTATCTGAAGAACCTAAAGGAATTTTGAAATATGTTGTAAAAGATTCGAATGACATAACATTGTTTAGCTCTAGTTATGATCGATATGAAGAAATAAGCGTATATCATAGATGGAGATTATATTGGGATAATACGGATGGTTATCTTTGGGTATGCAGTAGCGACAGAGGTGATTTTATTTGGACTAAACGAAACGGAGAACAATATCAAGTACGGGTCATCGAAGATGGATCTGAATATGCTAAAATTATTCCAGAATCATTGGTTCGGGAACTGTCAAATCATTCACAAAAACGATATAATGCTCAGAAGAAAAAAAATTAATTCTATGAATCCGGCGTAAAGGTTCATGCCTTTTTTGGAATTAATATGTATTTAATGGGGAATATAAATGGGAAAACTTAAGCTAGGTATTCAAAATCAATCCCAATGTATCGGGACAGATACAAACGTATCTCGGTTCGATTTGCCCTCAAACCGTCAAATGAGCTTATAAACCCCCTACGTATATATTTACAGGCTGGGCGTTTCTTTTATTTCCCTCTTCATCGTATGCTTTGGCTGTAAGGCAAATATAACCATCCGGAAAGCCCGTCCATTCATAGCGCCAGCCGTCAGAGCCGTCAGTGTCCTCGCCTATCTTTGTCCCATTGGCAATAAACTCAACTTTAACAACATCTCCCGCTGAACTTGATGCACCAACTGTAATCGTAAACGACTGCGCCTGAGGGCTGATTATCGATAAATCCGGCGGGCTGATTATGCTTGCTTCCAGAGGCTGGTAGTTCATCCAGTCCTTCGCAAAAACTGCTATATCGCGAAAATCAATTATCTCATCAGGATATAAATCAATGTCATAGTATTGCGGATTTTCCACAAGCCAATCCTGCAGCAATATTTCTAAGTCTGCGTAATTAACAATGCTGTTCACATCGAAGTCGCTTACCCTCATAGTATCCGCCATTCCAGCAGTCGAAGGCTGCGTTTGGCGTCCTTCAATATCTCTCATTTTAACGGTATAGATATAGCTTGTGTTAGGCACCAGGTTCGAATCCGTATATTCCCTGCTTGCTTGCCAGCCGCTGTCTGAACCGCCCTCATTTCCTGAAAGCTCAGAAAAATAATATTCGACTGCTCCCTCAGGGTCGCTGCCCTCGGCTGCCAGCATAAAAATCTCAGAAGAGCTTATCGTAGCAGGCCAGATATCGAAGGTTGCAGGATTA
Source organism: Phycisphaerae bacterium (assembly GCA_041308525.1). Classification (GTDB taxonomy): domain Bacteria; phylum Planctomycetota; class Phycisphaerae; order Sedimentisphaerales; family Anaerobacaceae; genus Fen-1359. The sequence goes on from JBFZBH010000346.1 coordinate 2,385, forward strand.
GGTGTCGGTGCACCGGCATTAACTGTCCAGGTGCGCAAAGCTTTCATTAATTGCGCACGTCTTGTCTCATTTCGGACCCGCGTGGTGTTATCCGTCACCATAACAGCAACCTGATGATTGCCGACCGATAAATTCGCATAATCAGGTGTAAAGTTTCTCCCTGTCGCGCCCGGAACATTAATGCCGTCAACCGCCCACTGAATATCAAGATTGTATCCCGCCGGCTGCATAGGCGTGACAAAGAAACTTGTTCCTTCCGGCTTTATACCTCCAGTTGGTGTAGCTGCATCGATGTGTGACACATATTTATAAAT
>JBFZBH010000347.1:0-2680 GCA_041308525.1 Phycisphaerae bacterium
ATCTATCACCAGATCACTAAGGCCGTTCAATTCCTGTTTTACAGCTGAAATATCTTCCGCCGTAACATCGCCCGACGGCCCGGCTGTTATCATTTCCTCGAGCTTGCGCATCTTTTCACACATCCCGTGCAGCTTGCTTTTCATAGCCTGAATCCGGCTGGTGCGAAGGCTAAGTTCCTCCAGCAGCATCGCAACCTTTCTTTTGTTTCTCCAGAGACGCTTGAGAAGCTCCTTTTTGGTTTGCATATCCGCGCTATTCAGGAATTTTTTAAAAAGCTCGCGGTTCATCTCCAGCAAATCGTTTGACGTCTTGATATTTATCGGCATGCGCTTCTTTATTACGCTTCGGACCATATTGTCCGATGTGCTTATTTTCATCGTCCTGTCGAACGACAGAGTGCCCTCTTCAACCTGCTGCAGGAGTGTTATGGCATTGCGTGCACAGTAATCTATCTCCAGCATCTTTCGCCGAAACGCCATCCGCGACAGCTCTATTTTTCTGGCCAAGTCAATCTCTTCCTGCCTTGTGAGCAGCGGTATCTCCCCCATTTGCGTCAGATACATTCGAATCGGGTCATCGGTGCGATGGACAACCTCCTCGCCGAGAAGCTCCTTTTCGAGAATTTTGTCCTCTTCGAACTGCTCTTTTTTCTCCTCCTCTTCGCCCCCGCCGACTGTTTCGAACGGCTCTTCCACTTCCTTTTCTATCTCGGTATCATCGACGATGTTGATGCCCATCTCGTCGAGCGTGGCAAGAAGGCTGTCGAGGTGGGCAGGGCTGACTGCATCATCAGGCAAATCGGCATTCATCTCATCATAGGTCAGGAAGCCTTTCTTTTTTCCCTTTTCGATGATAGCTTTTATGCGCTGTTCGACAGAATCGCTCTTGGCTGCTGTTACAGTAGCATCAGGTTCTGTTTTTTCAGTTTTGGGCACCTCAGCGACAGGCACCTGAAGTTTTTTCGATTTATTTCGTTTTTTTGACACTTTCATAACTCCAATTCAGGAAATTCAATTCTTCTTAAACATTAGAAAAGGAGGCATTACAACAAATACCGCCCCCCGTCTCTGAATGAATAAAATCCACACTTTTTTTAGATGACCATCGGCTGTGAAAAACCCATGCTATCTTATTCTTTATACGTTGTATGGCCGCGGATGTGCATTCTTCAAACAATGGAAATCCTGCAGAAAAGAATTCTGCGAATCCCAGCAGACAGGCTTTCCGCCTGATCTTGATGGCAATTTCGTTATCTGAATTTTTATTCATTATAAAACGGATAAAGCCTTTGAAAAACGTTCCTTTGTTCCTTCCCTCTGCAATTTTCAGCCTACGTATCTGCTCACCGGTTTACAGGCCAATAAAATTTCACTTTTTCATTCAGTATAAGGTTCGAAAAACAACCGCCGGCTGTCTCGACCCATAATATCAATGAAGATTCTACTTAAGTATAGTGTGAATTGTTCAAAAGTCAAGTTTAAACAAAAAATAGGGCTTTTAATAGTGAAAAACGCGATATGATCCACTTTAGACACCTGGCTAAATGGGAATAATTTGTAAATTTTATTCCATCAATTTTATGATGCGGTCGAGGTCGTTGGGGACCTCGATGGGCGGATTGCTGAAGATACCTTCTTTTTTCTTGTGGTAATCGACAGTTATGTTAGGGTCTTTGAGCAGGTGTCCGGTAAGAATGCAAACAACTTTATCAGAAGGACCGACCGTATTGTTTTGAACAAGATTTTTTAGTCCGGCGACTGAAGCAGCGGAAGCAGGCTCGCAGCCGAGACCGTATTTGCCGACTATGGCCTTTGCATCCTTTATTTCCTCATCGGTTACAGTGAGCACAACGCCACTGCAAATGTCGATTGTGCGAAGGCATTTTTTCAGATTTACAGGCCGGGAGATTTCGATGGCGGAGGCAATTGTGTGCGGGGAGAAATTACGGCTTGTCAAATCTGCGTAGTAGGCATCGATTATTTTTCGGTCAACGCGCCCGCCGTTCCACGAAAGTTTTTTAGAATTTACAAGGTCGCTGAGCGTCGAGGCGCCGGAAGCATTGACGATTGCGATTCGGGGCACCTGTTTTATCAAACCCAGCGACTTTAATTCAGCGAGTGCCTTTCCGAAGGCAGAAGAATTACCAAGATTGCCGCCGGGGACGATAATCCAGTCTGGAGTTTGCCAACCAAGCTGCTCGAGAATTCTGTATATGATTGTTTTCTGGCCTTCGAGGCGGAAGGGATTGAGGGAGTTGAGAAGATACAGGCCGAGCCTGCTGCAGACACTCTGCACCTGCCTCATACAGTCATCGAAGTTGCCGAGAATCTGGATTGTGCGGGCGCCGTAGTCCATAGCCTGGCTTAATTTCCCGAACGCGATTTTGCCCGAGCCGACAAAGACGGTGGATTTGAGAGAACAGCTGTGCGCGTAGAGTGCCATCGAAGCGGAGGTGTTGCCGGTGGAGGCACAGGCGCAGGATTTTGCGCCGACCAGTTTTGCATGTGAGAAGGCAGCGGCCATTCCGTTATCCTTGAAGGAACCGGAGGGGTTGAGTCCTTCGTACTGAAGATAGAGGCTCCCCGGTTTCATAGAGACGTAGGAGGCGACGCCGTCGCTGGACTGCAGAAGCGTCTGGCCCTCGCCGATGGTGACTTTGAAATCATCGGGGCAGAAGTC
>JBFZBH010000348.1:0-2645 GCA_041308525.1 Phycisphaerae bacterium
ACCTCTCCGGATAAGCTTCCGGCAGCATGCTGCTGGTCAATTGTTAATATTATATCGATGTTCGGGTGAATTTTGAAGCATTATTTTTCAGCAGCTTGCCAGTATAAAAGATTAAGATATAATATTCAGGAGCATAAAGAGGAACTGTCTTTCTCATTTAGGTCACAGAAAAAATGGAAAGGAAAAAGATTATGAAATTCCGGTCCTGCCTTTTATTGAGTCTTTTTTGTGTATTCATTATTTTTACATCCGGCTGCAATTCAGGGTGCTCAAGCAGCAGCGGCGGCACAGCTACAGCCGATGAACTTTACGGAGACTATCCGACAGTTGCGACTTTCTCGATAGTTGCTTATGACCCAAATACAAAAGAGGTGGGAATTGCTGTCCAGTCTAAAGTTGTCTCTGTTGGCTGCGTTGTTCCCTGGGCGAAGGCAGGCGTTGGGGCGATAGCTACTCAGGCATCTGCGAATACATCTTACGGTCCTGAGGGGCTGAAATTATTAGAGCAGGGACTTGATCCGAATGAGGTCATAAAGAAACTTACCGCTCAAGATAAGGATGCAGCGCATCGTCAGATTGGCATTGTAGATGCAAATGGGCGGGTCGCTACCTTTACGGGGGCGAAATGCATTCCGTGGGCGGGCAATAAAACCGGTAAATACTACACGGTACAGGGAAATATCCTTACAGGTCCTGAAGTCATAGAGGAAATGGCCAAGGCGTTTGAGAAATCAACGGGCGAATTAGGCTCGCGATTGATTGATGCACTCGATGCAGGGCAGGCGGCAGGCGGCGACAAAAGAGGCAAACAGGCAGCAGCTTTATATATTGTTCACGAAGGCTGGGGCTATGGCGGCAATGACCGCTACCGTGACATTCGGGTAGATGACAATCCTGAGCCGATAAAGGAGCTTCGCCGCATCTACGAAATTCACAAGCAGGTTTTCCCGCCACCCAAAGAGAATAGAGAAAATAAATAATTAGAAGGAGGGTCAGTGGTGAAAAATTTTTATTTTGTAATGCTGTTTATTGCGGTAATCACGGTCTCGTGTGCGGTAAAGGAGACGAATATGTCGAAAGAAAATAATCCTGCTGCATTTCTTCCCAAACCTATCGATGATGAATGGAGCAGGTTTCTTGTCGGCGAATGGGAAGGGACGGGGGAATCTGATGCAGGGACAGGAGAGGCTCGGGTGAGAATCGAGTTTGCATTGAACGGGCAGTTTTTGATTCGCAAAGGCGAGGCGCTGGTAACAGAAATAACGCCTGAGCAGAAAAAATATCTTAAAGAGACGCTGCACGCAACGGATGAAGAAATCGAAAAATTCCAAAGCACATCTTTCAAAGAAATTGAGATTTTCACCATAGATCCGAAAACTGGCGAGACTGTAGGCTATTTATTCGACAGCCTGCGGTGTGTTGCTGTAGGGAGAGGCAAACGAGAAGGCAATAAGGAGATTTTAAAATGGGATTGGTCGGTCGGCGGACAGGGGACTTCGGAGAGAATAACAGAAAAGGTCGATGATAATAAGCTCATTGTGACTGAAAGATATACTCTGCCGGGCGGAGGCAAGATGGAAGACAAAGGATATATGACACGCAAGATTGAAACTTATAAATAGAAAGAAGTTTATTTTGAACCGTAAATATTAAGGAGAAATTAAGATGAAAAGGTATTTATTAATTTTTACAGCAATTTTATTTTTGTTTGCGTTATCAGCTTTTGCTCAGCAGCAAACACAGCCGGTTAGACTGGGGAAAATTTCTGAAGGGCTTTACCAGGTCCTCGACGGAAGGGGTGCGACAGGCGGCGTGTATATCGGCGATAACAGCGTTCTTGTAATCGATTCGAAGATGGACAAGCCTTCAGTTGACCAGACTATAGAGGAGATAAAGAAGGTGACTGATAAACCGATAAAATTTCTTGTCAACACACACAGCGACGGCGACCACGTAGCGGGCAATAAATTTTTCCCGCAGTCGGTTGTTTTCATTTCGCAGGAAAACTGCCGCAAAGAGATGCTTTTGCCGGGCAGGGGCGGTGCGCCTTCGGAATGGACGAAACCGGAATTAATGCCGTTTCTTCCGGCAATTACATTTCGTGATAAGATGGATATATACCTTGGCGCAAAAAAGGTCGAGCTGTGGTATTTTGGGGTCGGCCATACGACAGGCGATGCGGTAGTTTATTTTCCGGAGGAAAAGGCCGCATTTCTTGGCGACCAGCTTTTTCTTACAAGACCGCAGCTTATACATTCCTATAAAGGCGGCAATTCCTTCGAGCACGTAAAGACACTAACGAAAATGCTCGTTGCTATCGATGCCGAGAAATTCTGTTCAGGCCACAGCGAGATTACCGACCGCGCGGCTGTTACAAAACATATCGAAGAGATAAAACAGATGCAGGAAAAAGTAAAATCTCTCGCGAAGCAAAATAAGACAATCGACGAAATCAAAAAAGAATTTGAACAGAACCAGTCTGCCCTCGTCGAATCAATCTGCAATGAATTAAAAACTCTTAAATAATGTTAGCTGAATAAATGAATTAAGAACCATTAGTGAAAATTAGTGGTTTCTGGTTGTCGATATTATTCCTTCAACCAGGTTTGGAGGATTTCTGATTGAAGCTTGGTTGGATTTTCCAT
>JBFZBH010000349.1:0-2615 GCA_041308525.1 Phycisphaerae bacterium
AAATTGGACAGGTCTGTAAGAAATATTGCAGTTGTAGGAACTAGAGTTCCGACTAGTTACGGCATCTCGACTGCCATGCAGTTATGCGTTGAATCCTAATTGTAAGTCGAATTCGCCAAGTGATGTCGTGCTGTTATTCGAAAGCAGGGGCGGATGGAACCAGTCCGGCGGGCCGGAACTTCTTAATACTGACAATCACGAAGGCAAAGGATGCAATATTCTTTTTTACGATGGACATGTCGAATGCATCGATGCAAAAGACCTGAAGAATTTGAAATGGAAATAAAAAGGAGGATGGGAAGGGGATAGGGGGAATTTACAGAAGTTTTACATTTCGGTGGGGGCGGAAAGGGCTTGTTTTTAGAGTAATTAAAGGGTTTTTTGAAATTGGGGCAAAATTCCGGTCACAACATTTGATTTTCTGTTTCTTTTATATTGAACGGGCAATATAAAATAATTATAAGGAGTTTTGCCATGACATTACAGATGTCCAATGAGGTCGAACTGCTGAAAGCAAGTGCAAGGGGCGACAGCCTTGCGTTCGAAGAGATTATCAAAAAGTATCAGTCATTAATCTGCGCCATCACCTACAGTGCAACAGGCGATTTAGGCAAGGGCGAGGAGCTGGCACAGGAAACATTCGTAAGCGCGTGGGTGAATTTAAGGCAGCTTAGAGACCTGAGCAAATTCCGCGCCTGGCTAATAAGCATCGCGAGGAACACTATCCGAAATTTCTTCAGGAACAAAAGGCGAGATGTAATGAGCAAGGCAGCCTCGATAGACGAGGTCGGGGAGCAGGATGAATTATCTTTCAAGCCGGTTGAGACATCGGTGACAAAAGAACAGGAGGCGTTTGTCAACCAGGCACTGCTGAAAATTCCGCCAAAGTACCGCGAGCCGCTGGTGCTTTTTTACCGGCAGTCTCATTCGATAAAAGAGATTGCAGAGCAGCTCGAATTATCGGAAGATGCGACAAGGCAGCGTATTTTCCGCGGGCGAAGATTTTTGAAAGAGCAGGTTGCGGTAATTGTCGAAAGCACAATCAGCCAGACAGGGCCGAGCAAGGCGTTTACGGTTGCGGTTGCGGCAGCTATTGCAGGAATTGCGTTAACAGGAACGGAGACCGCGGCGGCGGCTGCTGCTGCCGCTGAGTCTGCGGCAGCATCTTCAGCAGGTGCGGGTGCGGGCAGCGGCATATCGGCATTCACAAGCACGATAGCAGGTAAAATAATTACGGCTGCTGCGGCAATAACGATAGCGGCAGGGGCAGTATTGATATACAAACAGATTGCAAAAGAGCGGCCCGCTCCGGTTGAGCAAAAAACTTCTGTCAATGCACAGCAGATACAAACAGAAACGGCTGGGCAGCAAATTGCATCTGAAACAAAGAGTTTCTCGGAAACGAAAATAGTCCCTGATATAACGGAACAAAAAAAGCCGGCGCAAGAGGCTGTTGCTGAAACAGGACCGGTTACTCAAAAAGGTAAAAGCGGGACATATGAATATTTTTTATTCACCTGTGATGACAGCAAGAGGAGCCTTTTCCTTGCAAAGGTTACGCCGGAGGGCCTGCAGTTGCGCAAGATTGATATTGGAACGACGCTGAACAGCTCTGCGGAGCCGCTGTGCGTGAAAGGCGGGGTATTCTATGCAATAAGCGGAAGCTCGTTATACGCAATCAACCTTGAAAATGGAACGGCTGAGACATTGTCTTCCACCTCGGGAGGGGAGCAATATACCCTGATTAATCTTTTTTATGCACACGATTTAAGAGACGGCAGGCTGTACGGAATAAGCGAGCCGAATCTGCGCGTCCTGGATTTAGAGAAAAAAGCTTATCGTGATATCACAACATTGAAAGAGGACCATTCAATCAAACACGGCGGAGTTTCTCCTGACCAGAAATATTTTGCTTATTTCGGCAACGACCCGAACGGTCAGATGCTTACTATCGTTGATACTGAAACCGGAAAATCATCGAAGCCGTGCAAAGCAATAAAGTTCAACGTTCCGGGAATATCATCCTGGTTTTACAATCCGCCGCTTGTGTGGCTTGACAATAAAAATATCCTTTTCATACGAACTGAAGACCAGAACACGTCTAAACTAAATGATAATGTAAATATGCTGGCAATCGCTGATATACAGACCGGAATGATTAAGGACATCGCGCCGCTTCCGGGAAATCCTGATTTTGATTTTACTCCGGCCCTGATACAGGACAATCTGGTGAGCGGGCTGCGAATTGATTTTGAAAGCACGAACATTAGCAGGGGCCGGGGGAAAAAACTCGGCAGATACCGGCTCGACATAGAAGCAGGCAAGCTCGTTGAAGACGAAGCGGCGGGCGGAGATTATACTGTCTTGTCCGGATATCTTTTTTATGGGCAGACGGAGCTTGGGCCTGCGGAACATAAAAGATTAAAAATCTCTCCCGATGGGAAATTTGCAGCATGGGTGAATGAAGGCAGGCTTTTTTATTACGGCGGGAAGGGTCTAACGGCTATGGAGGCGGCGCAAGGACTTTCGCCGGAGAGTATTCTATTGTGGCTTAAAGATGAAGACTTAAAACTGAGGACGGCTGCTGCTGATATACCTTCGGGGTGGAAGGCAAT
>JBFZBH010000350.1:0-2661 GCA_041308525.1 Phycisphaerae bacterium
AAGCCTTTCAGAGCATACAGGTTCGACCCGGCAGTAGTCGGTAATCCCGGCGATTGTATCGTGCCGCCCTACGATTTAAGCAAGCCGGATGTGCAGGAGCATTTTTACAGGAAAAACGAATACAACGTCGTGCGGATAATCAGCGGCAGAATTAGCGAAAACGACGACGAGGCAGACAATCAATACACAAGGGCAGCACGGCACCTGAAAAGTTGGATTGAAAAAGGCGCCCTCAAGCAGGATAGCGAAGATTCGATTTACGCATATATTCAGGATTTCGAAATCGACGGACAGAAATTTCACCGCAGCAGCTTTATCTCGCTTGGCCGGCTCGAAAAATACGGCGAGGGTGTAAAGGCGCACGAGGACACTCTGGACGGCGTCACGGCAGACTTTTTGAAACTGCAGCGGGCAACAGAGGCAAAGTGCGGCCTGATTTTTATGCTTTATGAGGACTCCAAAAAAATCGCGGATAAAATTATCGAAAAGGCAGCGGGCGAAAAACCTCTTATTGACTGCGTTGATGAGGACAATGTCCGCCACAGGCTTTTTAAAATTACCGACAGCAAACAAATAGAGATAATCAGCCGGATGATGAAAGATAAGTCCTGCATTATCGCAGATGGTCACCATCGCTATCAGACCGCGCTTAATTATTATAACGAGACAGGCAATCCAAGGGCGGCCTGGCAATTGATGGCTTTTGCGAATTCCCTTAACGAAGGCGTGATTGTGCTGGCGACACACAGGCTTGTGGTCAAATTGAAAAACTTCGATGCGAAAACACTTTTGGCGGGTCTGCAGGAGAATTTCAAAATCACCGAATACCTGTTCGATTCAGCCGAAACCAAAAGGGCTGCGATGGAAAAAATGCTCAAACAGATGAAGGAAGAGTCTGACAGGGACAAAAACGCCTATGGTATTTATCTGGCTGATGGGACCTTCAGAACAGCGGTGCTGAAAAACAAAAAAGCAATGGATGAGGCAGCAGCGGGCAAAAGTAAGGCCTGGCAGAAGCTGGAGGTGTCGGTGCTTCATAAGCTGATACTGGAAAAGCTGCTCGGTATCGGCGAAAAGGAGCTGGCCTCGAAAAGGCATCTCGAATACATAAGAGACGGCGGTCATTCGATAGAGCAAATAACAGCCCGCGTTGACAGCGGCCAGGCTCAGGCGGCGTTTTTTGTCAATCCTGAGAAGGTAAAAATGATTCAGGAAGTCGCCAACGCAGGCGAAACAATGCCGCAAAAATCAACTTTCTTTTATCCGAAAGTTTTTTCAGGACTTACGATATATAAAATGTAATTTTTTAAAGGAGTAAAAAAATGGTTGACTGGAGAAACCCGCCAAAACTTTTCATACCCGGCCCGATTATGGTAGCAGATGATGTTTTAAAGGAGCTTTCGCGTCCGCCTCTTGGCCATCGCGGCAAGGAATACGCACAATTGCACGGTGAGGTCACCGAGATGCTCAAGAAGGTCCTCTTTACCAATCAGTATGTGTTTATGTCAACATCGTCGGCTTCCGCCATTTGGGAGGCATCGGTGAACAACTGCATACTGCCCAATGAGACTGTTCTATCTACCTGCTGCGGTGCGTTCAGCGACAAGTGGGCAGACGTTATCGCAGCTACCGGCCATAAGGTCGATGCCCTTAAGGTTGACTGGGGCCAGCCCGTTAAGCCCGAGCAAATCGATGAAAAACTTTCGAGCGGCAAATACGCTGCAATCACGCTTGTTCATAACGAGACGAGCACGGGCATAATGAACCCGGTCAAAGAGATAAGTGAAATGATGAAGAAGAAATACCCGGACGTTTTAATCTTCGTTGACAGCGTCAGCGGGATGGCCGGGCTGCCTTTGAAGTTCGATGAATGGGGCTGGGACGTCGCCTTCGCATCCGTTCAAAAATGTTTCGGCCTCCCCCCCGGATTTACTGTAGTCGCAATCAGCAAGAGGGCTATTGAAAAGAGCAAAAAGGTGCCCAACCGCGGCTATTACTTTAACTTCGAAGAGTGGGAAAAGATGGTTCCCAAAAACCAGACGCTTATTACTCCGAGCATTCCCCATATTTATGGCCTGCATTATCAGTGCACTAAACTTTTGAAAGAGGGCATGGAGAATGTCTGGGCACGCCACAAAAACATGGCAGATTTCGTAAGGGGCTGGGCGAGGAAAAATTTCGAGGTCTTCTGTGAAGAGAAATATGCCTCCGATACGCTGACTGCGATAAAGAACACACGGAATATCAACGTCGCTGAGACAGTTGCTGCGGTACAGAAAAAGCACAACGTAATTTTCGGCAACGGCTACAAGAAACTCAAAGACATCACCTTCCGGATTGCGCACATGGGCGATATCTCCCTCGATGACCTTAAAAAACTGACAAGCTGGATTGATGAAGAACTCGGCCTGGGCTAAATCAACAAATCAGTTAAGTACCTCAATCTTGGTTTGAATATGCTTTGATCTTCAAAATTGATACGTTAATTCAATTGGTTGGAATTCTTTCAAGGATTATTTGAATGGATATATGGAAGAACTAAAATGAATTTTAAATTCTTGGCAATTAGTGTATCAACGATTTGTTTACTATTACTTGGAGCTCTAATTTGGGTGATTATCATCTACATAATGATTAGCATAAAAAAAAGAAACACAACAC
>JBFZBH010000351.1:0-2653 GCA_041308525.1 Phycisphaerae bacterium
AGCTGAAACTATGGATAAAACCGACAGATTTGAAAAATTGATACCCAGCCGCTGCTGCAACTATGTCAGCAATCGAATCTACGGCCCCGATTTCGTGAAAGTGAATCTCGCTGGTTTTTTTGCCATGAATTTTAGCCTCGGCCTTGGCAAGTTTCTCGAAAATCTTAATGGCCGTCTCTTTGGCAGCCTCTCCGATTCTGCTTCGGTTTATGATTTGCGTTATCTCTTTGAGGTTTCTATGATGATGTTGTTGAGATGCAATTGGCTCGAAGCTAAGACAGCGGATACCTGCCCGGCTTGTGCTTTGTATTTTTATCTTAAGACTTTTTATCCTCAGGCTCGCAATCTGCCCAGTTAAAAATTTCTCATCGAGGCCGGCATCGAGCATCGATGCAGCGATCATATCACCGCCTGCACCCGCGAAACAATCGAAGTAAGCTATTTTCATGCCAGTTCTCCAGAAAAACTTTAATGATTATCTATTGCGATAACCGATTAAGCAAGGAGAATTTGCAGTTCACAGGAACACCGAAAGTGTCCTGTTTTTATATTAAAGTTTAGGCTGCAAGGCTTGATTTTTTTCTATTTTTTGTTAGTTAGCAAATTATGAAGAACAAAATTAAAAGAATCACCACAGTCGCTTACATCCTTTTTTTAACAGTTTCAGCAAGGGCGGACCTGGCCGGTCGAATCGACAGCATTATCAACAGCGCCAACGAGAAAAAGACCCGCTTCGCCATCAACATCGTTAGAGCCGACACAGGCCAGCCTGTTTATAGTTTCAATGCATTCAGGCCAATGATTCCTGCCTCCAATATGAAGATAATCACTACTGCTGCTGCATTAAAATATCTCGGGCCGACATTCGAATACAAGACAACGGTCGGCTTATGCAAAAATACGCTGGTCATCACAGGAAGCGGAGACCCGCTGCTGGGTGATATAGACACAGACGCAAGATATAACAGGTCCCCCGGATGGATTCTGGATGATATCGCAGCTAAACTGAAAGCGAAAGGTGTCAGAGAAATTGATGGAATCATAGTTGACTCAACGATTTTCGACGACCAGCGCGCACATCCGAACTGGCTGGCAAAAGACCTGAACAAGTGGTGGGCTTGTGAGGTATGCGGTTTAAATTACCGCGGCAACTGCATCCAGATGATTGTTACAGCAAACGGCGGGAGGGCGACAATATCCATCGACCCTGCAACAAACTTCTTGAAAATTACTAACCAAGTGCAGGTCATAAGAAGCGGCAGCGAGGCTGTCGGTACTAATAGGCAGCCGGGCAAGTTCAACGAAATTATAGTTGATGGAAAGTGCAAAAAGCAGCAGGGGCCTTTCGAGGTCGCAATCGAAAAGCCGGCTGCCTATTTTGGAGTATTGTTATCTGAAAAGCTGACTTCAAGCGGCATTTCAGTTAAGGGCATGCTCGAGGAAAAGGCCATCGACCCTGCCTGCAAACAGATTATGATAGCTGAATACAAAACATCGATAACCGATTGCCTGTGGCGATGTAACAAGGATAGTTTCAGCCTCGCTGCTGAGGCAATGATGAAAACTATGGCCGCTAAGATGCAGGGCGGCAAAGGCGGGTCCTGGGATGGCGGCAGAAGAATTATCTCTCAGTACCTGATGCAGCTTGGAATCAATGAAGGTGAATTTTATATCGATGACGGATGCGGATTAAGCAGAAACAACAGATTAAGCGCTAATGTCATAACAAAAGTTTTATGTGACGTGTACAAAAGCAAAGACTGGCAGATATATAAAGACTCTCTGGCAGCAGGGGGATTGGACGGAACCGCCGCAAAATATTTCAAGGAAGATAAATACAAGGGCAGGATTTTGGGAAAGACCGGCTATATAAACTTCGTCAGGTCTTTTTCCGGCATCTGCACCACTGATAGCGGCGATTACATATTTTCAATCCTCACCGAGGGCGGCAATAAAAACACCCGCGATTCAATCAACGAAATCACCAAAGCCATCTTCGAATTATAAATGCCGCTGAAATCACAGGTTAATTTTTTCATATTTGAATCGTTTCACTCGGAAGGCCAGAAGTAAACGGTTATATTATTGCTGTCGTAGGTTTTCATTGGCCAGTTTTTATTGACGACGGCTCTTATTTCTTCTTCGAGGTCAGACGGTTCCGAAACTAAAATTACTGCAGATGGCGGCGTTTCCTCGAAAAGCTCTTTTAATTCCGCTGGGCCGATCGTGTTTGTAATTTTCCTTTCGGTGTCACTGAGCATATCAGCAACCCTGTAAGCGAATGGCCCGCAAGATAGCTGCGGATATATTTGAAGGCCTCCTTCAATGGCATAAAGCGGGGCGAGTGTCAAAACCGGTCCCTGAACTTTTATATCCTGTGAAATTTCCTGTGAAATGTTATGAACTTTTGCTGGCTGCCAGCCAGCAGGATTGCGAAGTATTTCAATCCTTTGCAAAATTTGCGGCTGATTGATAATCGACATCAATGAGCAGGCTGCCATCAAAAAGAAAACCATTAAAAAATGTGGTATCCCGATTAATTTTTTAAAATAGAAAAGCGGGAAAATGAAACTTATCAGAAGAAACGGAACAGGCGGTGCAAAATACTGCTGCCACATAGCGGGGGGGATAAATGCAATTATTAAGAAAACAA
>JBFZBH010000352.1:0-2652 GCA_041308525.1 Phycisphaerae bacterium
TCATCAGAATTCACGCAAAGAAAACCAGCAGCTTTTTGCAAAGATTTATTCGGCTATGAAAAAAGGAGGGACTCTTGTGATTAGAGATGTCGTGATGGACAAAAACAGGACAGAGCCTCAGGCAGGGGCGCTGTTTGCAGTCAATATGCTTGTCGGGACAGCCGGCGGCGGAACATATACCTTCGATGAATTTAAGGAAGACCTTGCTGATGCAGGTTTCAAAAAGGTAACCTTAGTTTATAAAGATGAGGCGATGAATTCGCTCATACGCGCCCGGAAGCCCTGACCAGTTGTTTCTTTGCTGCGGGCTTTTTAATTTCAATTATTTTTATGGCAGGTTTGCTGCAGATTTTTTGCGGGCATTTGCCCGTCCAGCAGTATAGGCACAATTTGTCTTTCGGCAGGCCGATGGCGCTGACCATATCATCGAGATTTTGATAACGCAGTGTTGTAACAGCCAGGTCTCTTGCAATCCACTGGACCATTTTCTGGTACTTTTTTGATTTCTGGTCGATGTAATCCGTGACATCCTCGATATCTTTTCCTTCCAGCGAGCGAATTGCCCTTCTGGCTGCAAGCTCGTGGTTGGAGCGGGTCGAAAGATTGAACCTGCACGGGAACATAAGAGGGGGGCAGGCGGGCCTTATGTGCACCTCTTTTGCGCCGCAATTCCACAGTTTCCTTATCGCAAAATTCTTTAGCTGGGTACCCCTGACAATTGAATCCTCGCAGACGACGATGCTGTTGCCTTCGATGACCTCTTTGATTGGAATCAGCTTCATTTTTGCAATAAGGTCGCGTGTATGCTGAGAGGGCGGGGTATAGCTCCTGCCGTAGCCGGGCGTGTATTTGACCAGCGGGCGCCTAAACGGCTTTCCTGATTCCATCGCATAGCCAAGACCGTGTGCAAAGCCGGAGTCAGGAATTCCTGTGACCAGGTCAACCTTGAGGTCTTTATCTTTTTTTGCAAGGAAGCGGCCGCATCTTTCCCTGACGACCTCGACGTTTATCCCCTCGTAATTCGATGCGGGGAAACCAGTGTAAATCCACAGAAATGCGCAAATTTGATTTTTATCAGGCTCGCCGGTCCTTTGGGGAATGATTTCATTTTCATTTATTAAAATTATCTCGCCGGGGGAAATATGTTTTATGATTTCGAATTCGCTGTTGGGGAAGGCGGTTGTTTCGCTTGTCACCGCCCAGGCATCGTTGCTTTTGCCGATGGTTAAAGGCGTATAGCCGAACCTGTCGCGTGCTGCGATGATGCCGTCTTTGTTCAGCAACAGAAGCGAGCAGGAGCCTTCGATTGATTCGAACATCTTTTCTATCCCGTCGGTCAGACTTTCTCCCTGAATTATAAGCTTGGCTATAAGTTCGGTTGTGTTTACGCCGCGCTTTCCGACTTCGCTGAAAGATGTTCCCTGTCTGAGAAGACCGGCTGCGAGCTTTTCGACGTTCTCGATGAAACCGCAGGTGACGATGCAGAACGGCCCGAACTTCGAGTTCAGATAAATGGGCTGTTCCTCGAAATCGCTGATGACGCCGATACCTTTGTTGCCCTGTATGCGTGCATAGTCATCGTAAAATTTCGATTTGAACTGGCTCTGGTTGAGGTTATGAATCTGCCGGGTGAAAGTTTCACCGAGAACAGCGATACCGCCGTACTCAGTCCCAAGATGCGAATGATAATCCGTGCCGTAGAAAAGTGTTTGTGCACAATTGCCTTCTGAGACGACCCCGAAAATTCCGCTCATAAATCCACCTCCTTTGTGGTAAATAAAAACGTCCTTGTTAAAATTTTCCTGACTCTGAATTTAAGATAACAAAGTTTTTTGAAAATTCAATAATCTTGTAAAAATTTTTTAAAATTTTTCCTGCTTGGGCCGATTCAGGCAATCAGATTCCAACCGTCGGGACTTCCGGCAGCTCAGGCGGCACCTTCGGAGCGGTTTCAATGACCCTCATATTCTTCCATTTGCCTGTCAGAAAGCGGAAGAGAAACACCAAAGCCAGTATGCATACGTAGGCAGTCGCAAAACTCCACGGCCAATAGAGACTTTTAGCGTTTCTTACGGCAAAAAACGATGGTAAAACCATTACCACCCAGCTTAAGACGACGGTAATAACCATAACAAAGCGGGTATCGCCCGCGCCTTTTAAGGCACCGGAAAAAACGATGTTGCCTGTATCGAAGAGGCAGTAAAAAGCCACAAAAAGCAGCAAATTTCTTACCATCTTCTCAAGGGCGGCAAAGTCCGAATCGGTAATGCCGACCCGATAAGGATATATGAAAATCTGGGGGAAAAGCCAGTAGCACAAGGCGAGAATCGTCATATAAATATATGTGAGGTAAAACGCTGACCAGGTTGACCGAACAGCGGTCGCAGGCTCATTTCTGCCCAGTGACTGGCCAACGAGAATTGTGACAGCCATGCCGAAACCGAGCATAGGCATAAAAGCGAGGGTATTGATGCTGAAGGCCATAGATGTTGCTGTCAGTGCGCTTTTGTTGATTCTGCCCACGAGCATTACGAAGACTGCGAAGGCACAGACATCGAGCATAAACTGTATGCCGTTGGGCAGTCCGTAACGGATAAGCCTGTAAAAAAGTTCGCCGTCGAACCGCCAGCCGCTGAGGGTTGCTGATTTCAC
>JBFZBH010000353.1:0-2651 GCA_041308525.1 Phycisphaerae bacterium
AAAATCGGCTCGCTCAAGGGAAAGGTTGTGAACATAAAGCCGGAATTTTCAGACTGCACCACAGCAGCGGAAAAATATAAGATACCTGTCAAGCATGTGATTGAGTCCGCTCTGAATGCTTATAAGGAAAGGAAGAAGAAATGAAAACCAGAACTATTGTCCTTGTTTTGGGAATTAGCATGGTATTTCTGGCTGCATTTGCAGCAACAGAAGAATCATCAAAAGCTCCGGCTCGCTGGACAACTGAAAAGGCGTGGGACTGGTACAGCAGGCAAAACTGGCTGGCGGGTTTTAATTATGTTCCGAGCACAGCCTGCAACACAACCGAATGGTGGCAGAAAGAGACTTTTGACCCAACTACAATCGACCGCGAGTTAGGCTGGGCGGAGAATATCGGATACAATACGACACGGGCTTTTATTCAGTATATTGTCTGGAAGCAAGATCCAAGAGGATTCAAGGAGCGTTTTGAGGAGTTCTTAAAGCTGGCTGACAAACACAAGATAACTGTGATGCCGGTATTGTTCGATGATTGTGCATTCGGCGACCCGCTGCAGCTTGACCCGTTTTTGGGAAAACAGCGTGAGCCGATACCCGGAATGATTCTGCCGAGCTGGACACCGTCGCCGGGAAAAAAACTTGCCGGTGACCCAAACGAAAAACCGATGCTGAAAAAATATGTTCAGGATATGGTCGGCACCTTCGGGAAAGACAAAAGAATAATCGCCTGGGATTTGTTTAATGAGCCGATGAATGCTGCTCAGACAGGAACAAATGATTTTCTAACAGAAATTTTCGAATGGGCAAGAGATGTCAATCCCCAGCAGCCTTTGTCAATTGCAACCTGGGACAACAACAAGGAATTAAATGACTGTATTACTGCCCAGTCCGATGTCATTACCTTTCACCGTTACACCGATACGAATGGACTCAAAAAAGTTATAGCCGAACATAAAGTTTTCGGGCGTCCTGTGATTTGTTCGGAATGGATGGCGCGGGCAATGGGCAGCAGGTTCGATACGGATTTGCCGGTTTTCAAGGCCGAGGGCGTCGGCTGCTATCAGTGGGGGCTTGTCAGCGGCAGGACGCAGTGCCAATTCCCCTGGTGGAACAAAAAAGGAGGAACTGTTGACCCGAATATCGGCTGGTTTCACGACATTTTATACAATGACGGAAAACCATACCGCGATTCAGAGGTCACCGTAATCCGCAAAATCCTGGCGGACAAAAAACTGAATCTCGAAGCCGCTAAATCTATTAAAAAACTGCTCGAACCCGTTAAGTAAACGTAAATTGTGTGCTCGTTTCAAAATATCTTTCTTACTTATTGAAGGGTAAAGTAAAAAAGCTATAATAAGACCCGCATGATAACTTGTATTATAGGATTTTTTTAGGAAAGGATTTTCTATGCAAATTGGTGTTTATGATATTCTGGTCTTTGTAGTATTTGTTATCAGTGTCATCGCCGTCGGTTTAATCAAAAGCAAGAAAGAAAAAACATCGGAAGATTATTTTCTTGCCGGGCGAGGCCTGAAGTGGTGGCTGATAGGCTTTTCTCTCATTGCTGCAAATATCTCCACAGAACAGTTCGTAGGAATGAATGGCAATGCAGCAAGCCATGTAGGCTTGGCAATAGCCAGCTACGAATGGTTCGCAGCAATCACCCTCGTAGTAGTTGCCTTTTTCTTTCTGCCGTACTTTTTACGTGCGGGCATATTCACTATGCCGGAATATCTCGAATATCGTTTTAATGTCTGGGCACGAACATTAATGGCATTAGTCACGCTGTTTATTTATATGCTTCTGCTGGGAGCTGTCACTTATTCCGGCGCGCTGACGATTCAGACAATGGCTGATAAAGCAGGATACAATGTTAGCCTGTTTAAGGGCTCGTTAATAATCGGCGCTATTGCAATGATATACGTATTTGCCGGCGGCCTGAAGGCCTGTGCCTGGGCAGACCTTTTGCAGGGAAGCGCCCTTATTATAGGCGGAGTAGTAATAATGTTTTTTGCACTCGGTAAACTCGGAGCAGTTGATCAGGCAGCAGCATTTACAGATATCCAGACGGGTGCCGTTCAAATCAAAAACCTTGCCAAAGACAGCAGCGCAATCGAAAGATTTTTCGAGCTGAACAGAATCAGGCTGAATATGTATCTGCCCAAGGGCGACCCCATAATTCCATGGACAGCCCTGATTATCGCGATGTGGATACCGAATTTTTACTATTGGGGCCTGAATCAATACATTACACAAAGGACACTCGGATCAGCATCACTTGCTCAGGGACAAAAAGGCATCGTGTTTGCAGCATTTATGAAAATCCTTATACCGTTTGCCGTCGTGATTCCCGGCATCATTGCCTTCAACCTCTTTTACAAGGACATGCAGATAAAAGGCGCCGAAGATAATGCAAAAGTAATGGTGAAATACCTGCAGGCCAACCCGGACACAAAACTTGTCGAGATAAGAGAAAATGCAGCAGATGATGAGATAGCAGCCTGGTCAGAGAAAAATGGCCAAAAATTTTTAGTGGCAGTATTTCCGGACAAGGCTTCACTGAAAAAAGCAGCTAAAAATCCTTTTGTCCTGCCGATTACGAAAGATGAGTACAGCGGTATAAGCGTTGCTCCCAATACAGTTTTCAAATC
>JBFZBH010000354.1:0-2643 GCA_041308525.1 Phycisphaerae bacterium
GCTGCCGGCCTCAAGGTAATAGTCGTACAGGTGCCATGCCAGCGACGGCCATGCGTTGTTCAACATCCACTTAATAACACCGGTTGACTTATACTTGTTCCGGCCATAGGCTTCGTATAAAGCACGCTCGTTATCATAGGCGATTAGCTGTGCTTTGCGCACGTAATCGTGTACATCTTTAGCCTCGCCATAACGCCCGCGCATTGCATCGTCGAAGTACGTGGGGCAATTCCGTTCTTCGATGTTGATATCTTCGCAGTGACGCCCACGTCGGCATCCCGCGACAGAACAGGTCGTGTCCTGTTGGGAAGTGCCATGCGCCGATCGTTTGTGGGTTCCATGTAGATCACTGTAGCGCCGACCGCCATTCCAATGGTATGCAATAAACTGGCAGATGTTCCTACAGTCGCAGCTGGAGAATGGGGTTCACCTGAAAAACCACTCGTGATCACCTTTGTTCCTTCGGGAGATACCGGTAAGATTACCAAAGCTGGAACTGCGATTGCTGAGTCGCTCGGCCATATAAGTGCAGCAGAGGCCAAAAAGAAAAAACAAGTAATTATTGAACGCTCAGATGAGCTGAGGGAAGGACCGTTTGGAATAAACCGGCGGAAGGCAAAAGAAGAACTGATACGAAGGAGTTTAGCAGTATGACACTTGCAAAAGAAGGATTTCTTGATCCCAAAGAACTTGACATATTACCCGGTATGCCTTCGAAAGAAAGGCTCGAAGAGGGACCGGTTGTAGTAATAGAGTGTGCGCAGGAGATACCCTGCAATCCGTGCGAGGCGGCCTGCCATAAAGAGGCGATAAAAATAGGCGACTCAATAACAGGCCTGCCGAGACTTGATGCGAGCAAATGCGGCGGATGCGGTCTTTGCATAGCCGCCTGTCCGGGCCAGGCAATTTTTGTCGTGGATATGACCTATTCAGAAACAGAGGCTACAGTTCAATTGCCTTATGAGTTTCTCCCCCTGCCACAAAAAGGAGACATTGTGAACGGATTAAACCGTGCAGGCGACAGGGTTTGTGATGCTAAGGTTCTAAAGGTGATAAATCCGAAAACATTCGACCGTACAGCTGTTATTACCGTTGCTGTGCCGAAGGCGTTCGGAATGGAAGTCAGATGCATATCATTAAAAAAGTCAGACAAAGGATAAATCAACAATATGGATGAAATCAAATTGAAAAGTTACGAAGGTAAAAGCGAAGCTATCATAGAAAATCCCGATATGATAATCTGCCGATGTGAGGAAGTGACATTAAGGGAGCTTATGCAGGCAATTGCGGAGGGAGCAAGGACAGTAAACGAAGTGAAGAGGAGAACGCGGGCCGGCATGGGATTGTGCCAGGGCAGAAGCTGCAGCAGGCTTGTCCGCAAGCTCATTGCAGATTTCACCGGCCAAAAAGTCGGCAAGATAAGCCCAGGGACATATCGACCGCCTGTCAGGCCCCTGCCGCTTAACGTGGTAGCATCTCTGGAGGTTAATACAAATGTCAAATCCTGATGTGGTCGTTATCGGCGGAGGGATTGTCGGCTGCAGCTGTGCTTATTATCTTGCCGAAACAGGACTGAAGACAAGACTTGTTGAGAGAGGAGCAATCTGCTCGGAGGCATCAAAATCCTGCCAGGGACATTTGTTTCTCTGGGAACTTCCGGAAATCAATATAAAACTGGGAAGATTCAGTAAAAGGCTGTTCAAACAATTAAGCGAGAAGCTGCAGATTGATTTCGAGCTGCGCAATACCGGCAGCATGTCTGTCGCAAGCACGCCACAGGAGCTTGAAACACTTCGGCAAACCGTAAAGGAGCTAAATTCTCTCGGCGTGGAATGCAGCATGCTTGATATAAAAGAATTCAGAGAGATGGAGCCGAATATCACACCGGATATTGCCGGCGGTGCAATATTCCCGGAGGATGCACAAGTCAATCCCCTGCTTGCGACAATTGCCATATCACAGGGTGCGAAAAAATTCGGCGCTGAAATCCAGACCGAAACGGCAGTTACGGGTATCGAGCTTACAAAAGATAAATCCAGAGTTACGGCCGTTCAGACAACAGCAGGTAAAATCAATACAAAATATGTCGTAAATGCAGCAGGAGCCTGGAGCGGCCTGATAGGACAAATGGTCGGGCTTAATATCCCCGTCGTTCCGCGAAGGGGAAACCTGATGGTAGTCGAGCACAGACCAAAAAGCATAATCAACCATAAAATCATCCTCGCTTCCGGATATCTTGACTCACTAAAGGGAACAAGCAAATTCGCTGTTGCAGCAAATGTTCAGGAAGCGAAGGAAGGAAATCTTCTTCTCGGCAGCAGCAGAGAATTTGCAGGTTTCGACAAATCCGTTAATCCGGAAGTCATAAGCCAGATAGCACAGCGCTGTATAAAATTCTTCCCAGTGCTGGCTGGAATGCATACAATCAGAAGCTGGGCAGGATTGCGCCCATACAGCCCGGACATGCTGCCAATCATAAGCGGCTCATCCATTGAGGGTTTTTATGTTGCCAGCGGTCACGAGGGCGTTGGAATAACAATGGGGCCGATTACTGGAAAATTGATAACGCAGCTTATAACGAATCAGACAACTGATTTACCTGTTGAGAAATTATCTGTTGAAAGGTTTCAGCAGAAAAAATAA
>JBFZBH010000355.1:0-2636 GCA_041308525.1 Phycisphaerae bacterium
CTCTTGGTAAATCCGCACTTTTAAGCCCTGTTTCAAATAGAATAACAATTCAGATGCTTGTAGATAGAACATCCATTGAGACTTTCGCTAATGAAGGAAAAGTTTCGATGTCTTCCTGTTTTCTGCCGGAAACAAAAGATATGCCCTTGGAAACATATTGCACCAGCGGCTCAGTGAAAATCATTTCTCTGGAAATTTATCAGCTGAAATCTATATGGAATAACACAGAGGCCTGAGATTAAGCGACAGTTTCTCTGCAAATTTCGCTGCTTATCGTTCTCCATATCAATATTCTATTTTCATATCTAAAATCCGAACCTTCGAATAGGGCACAAGCTGCGATATAATTCTGTCATAAAATGTATGGTTGTAGTTAGTGTGTAACATTTTCTTAATTTGCCCCGATTTTTTTCTTTAAAAGTCCTCCTCTGCAAATTATATTTAACCTTGTTGCCGGCTTGGCCCTTTGACAAAATGGAGAATTAAAAATGAAGGTCAAAACTTTTTTCATACTTGCAGCGATTATTCTTCTTTCTGTTTCCCCACTCATCTGCAAAGCCGATGAGCAGACAATCAAAAAAGGAATCATTATCCTCGCCGAATTTCCTGACGTAAGGCATACCATAGACAGCAATCTTGTTGAAATGAGATTTTCCCGGCAACTGAACAACTACGTCCGCCAGATGTCATACAACAAGGTTTCTCTGGAAATCACCGTGACAGACAAATGGTATATGATGCCCGATGCTGTCAGCCGTTATAAAATCTCCCCAAGAAACCTCGAAGTTGATAAATCCCGTGTTAAAAAATTGATCGACGATGCCCTAAATGCAGCTGATAGAGATGTTGACTTTGCAAAATACGATTTTTGTGCGATTTTTTTGAGTGCGAAATTAGAGGATTATGGAATGATAGGCCTTTGCGGATACCCGGGCATGCTCGGCTGGAGTTCGCAGACAGTTCTGAAAACGAAAAGAGGCCAGTTAATCAAAGGTGGTGTTGCTATCTTCTGTTTCCAGGCCCACCTCGGAACACTCTTTCACGATACCGCCCATATTCTCGGGGGAGTAAAGGATGGCAAAAGGCTTGTCCCCTGCCTCTACGACCATGACCTGCAGGCAAAGCCCGGCTCCCAGCGAGAGGTGGCAATCGATTCAACTATTAATATGGGCTTCTGGGACCCGATGTCCTGCCATTTTTACAAGCCCAGTCAGCCTCCGCCCGGCATCTGTTCCTGGACAAAATTGAGATTAAACTGGATTGAGCCGGCAAAGATTAAAACCGTTAGGCCAAATCAAAAAGCTGAAATTATCCTTGGCCCTCTCGAGGATGGCTCATCAGAAACCCTCGTAATCAAGATACCCGTAACTAAAAACACTTATTACCTTATCGAAAACCGCCAGCCGATTGGCTTCGATAAAATTCTGCCGCAGCACGGCATTCTGATTATGTATGCCGATGACAGCGTTCCCGAATGCCGTCACGGGATGGCACCCGTTAAATTAATGAACGCAGACCCGGCTGTGCCTCACCTCGAGGCAGCAGCTTTCGACATCGGCAAAAATAACATTTTCCAGGATGACAGGAACAGGATAAAAATTCAGATTCAGGAAAAAATCGGCAGCTCTTATAAAATTCTCATCAGCCCTGTTCAATAGCCCGCCTTGTCATAAAAATTATTCCTGATATACTACCGGTATGACTATCAAGGAAGAAAGTCAGTTTAGTAAATTACTGGTTCCTGTAAAAAAAGTTTCCTTTCGCAAAGGCTTTTTTCGCTGGCCGGTTCAATTCGTTCTCGCCAGCCCAAATACCGTTGATATCCTGCCCCTCGAACAGCTCGCAAGTGATTTAAAAAAACACTTCTTGAAGGCACGCATAGAAAGAAATGCATTCGGAACCGCGGCTGTCAGGATAAATCGGAATAAAGAAATCACAAACGACGAAGCCTATAGACTTATCATTTCGCAGGATGGAATTGAAATCTTTGCCAAAGCAGGTGCCGGGGTATACTATGCGGTGCAGACACTTCGTGACCTCATTGCAATATACGGAAAAGTTTTACCTGCCTGCGTAATTGAAGATTGGCCTGATTTTCGAAGGCGCGGTGTTTATCATGACTGCTCGCGGGGAAAAGTGCCGAAGCTTGAGACGCTTAAAGAGCTTGTCAAATGGCTTGCACACTGGAAAATTAACGAACTTCAGCTTTATGTAGAAAACGTTTTTACCTTCAAACAGCACCCCGGTATTGGCAAGGGATTCAGCCCTTTTACGCCAGAAGAAATCCTTTCGCTTCAGGATTATTGCAAATTGCATCACATACGATTGGTTGGCTCTCTGGCGAGCTTTGGTCATTTCGAAAAAATTTTGTCTCTGCCTAAATACAGTCACCTAGGCGAAATGCCGGGATTTCGAGGATTTCTGGGCGGCACGACACTTTGCCCGATAGATAGCAGCTCGATTAAGCTTGTCAGTGAACTATACAGAGAATTTATTCCGCTTTTCCAATCAGAGGATTTTAATGTCTGCTGCGACGAGACCTGGGAATTGGGAAAAGGGCGAAGCAAACGAAGAGCAGAACGTATTGGGACAGGAGATGTTTACCTGGAATTTCTTCTGAAGATTTATCGGCTTTG
>JBFZBH010000356.1:0-2636 GCA_041308525.1 Phycisphaerae bacterium
GGATTGAGACAAGAAAAGTCATTATTTCTGTTTAAGCTCTGTCTGTTGTATTTTTTAATTTCTTCGACGGCCAGCAAGATTTCTGCCACGGAGTTTTCGGATAGTTTCAGCACAGCACGCAACTATCTTACACAGGGCGTAACCGGAAGCGGCTGGGACGGATTCGTAGGACAGGGAACAAACGAGACCGTAAATAAGCTGAATGCTTCGATCGACCGTGCAGGAAAACTGTATATGGAATCACAGGGTGCCCGATGGGAGCCGCCCTGGGTGCCGCTCGGACCGTTCCTTTATAAAAACGTCAGCGGAGATTTTATCGCAAGCGTCTATGTCAGTGAATCTTCTAATATACAATGGAACGCTGTCGGCATATTGGCGAGGGTGGCGGATTTAGCTGCTGGCGGGGCAGGTGAAGATTTAGAGGCAGTTGACCACTTTCTCTATATCGGCAGCAATATGGTCATGGCTGACGATGATGGAGTTGAAAGTGAAGTTACCACAAGCCCAATAAAGCCATACCTTCGGTTGAGAAGGCAGGGAAATACCTTTTATCACGAAGCAAGCAGCGACGGCGTAACCTGGTCTTTGCTTAATGGCTCGCCGAGAACGAGAAATGATTTGGCAGGCCTGTCTCTTCAGGTCGGGCTTCAGCATGCTTCATATACCGCAACCGTCGGCTTTGTTGTTTACGATGATTTTGTTTTAAATTTTGTAACACCTGAGACAAATCCGCCCTTGCCGAATCCCGCTGCCTTTGAGACGGCACCTTATGCTATAAGCGATACGGCAATAACAATGACTGCTTTAGAAGGAAGCGATGAAAGCGGATACGTGGAGTATTATTTTGATGAGACCAGCGGCAATCCCGGAGGTATGGATAGCGGATGGATAAACAACACGGTTTATACAAATGCCGGCCTGTCTTCATCTACTCAATACACCTACACAGTCCGGATGCGTGATGTCTTCTCAAACACTACTGATGCGAGCGGCCCAGCCAGTGCAAGGACCTGGTCAGCAGGTTCGATTCCGGGGCTTTTAGTTTACCTAAGTGCCGATGACCTTGCGGAAAGTCAGCCTGTAACGAGCTGGTCAAATCGCGGCAGCCTCTCGGGAAGTTTTCAGTCACAAGGCAGTCCCCCAATTACCGGATTCGTAGATGGCCGCAAGGCGGTTTCTTTCGACGGCACTGATTATCTTGTGTCATCTTTTACTTCGCCGGCTTCGATTACAGGCAATAGCGACTACACCGTCGCAGCTTGGGTTTACAATCCTCAAATTGCACAGGAGGAATGTATTATTCAATGGGCCAGGCGCGGCACGACATCACGCGATGCGCAGTTAAATTTCGGAAACCATCAACTTTTTGGTGCGGTAACGCATTGGGGAACAGCTGATATGGGTTTCGACGGCGGTGTGCCGTCTGCGGGAAATTGGCATCATATTGCGGTAACTTATTCTGGAGGCACTGGAGGCATTGAAAAACTGTATGTTGATGGAAAGCTCAACGCCAGCGAGACAAAAAACCTTGATTTGTGGACAGGCAACCCGATGTATCTTGGCTGTGCAATTGAAAACGATTTGGCGACGAGGGTCCTGTTTTTATCCGGCTCTGTTGCGGAGGTCAGGATTTATGACCAGCAGCTGACAGAGCAGCAGATTGAAAAAATTATGCATCCCTGGCAGATATATAATCCCAATCCTGCAAACTATCAAAGCGGAATACCGGGTGAAAATACTGTTTTAAGCTGGTCAGCAGGCCTTGATATTAATAATGTTGATGTGTATTTCGGAACGAATTATAACGATGTCCTCAATGCTCCCTCTCAGCCGATTTGTTCTACCTGTCTTCATCGCTCTCATCAAAGCGTCGATGTCAATACCTATGCAGTTCCCCAAACGCTTGAATACGACGGGAATTATTTCTGGCGTGTCGATGCGGAGGACATGGGAGGAACAATTCATAAAGGAGAGGTTTGGAATTTTAAGGTTTTCGGATACAAAGCAAACAGTCCGAATCCGGCAGATTTCGCAGCAGATGTAAATATAATGACGCTGCTGACCTGGAACGCAGGGCTTGACGCTAATTCACACGATTTGTATTTCGGAACAGACCCTAATGAGGTGGAAAATGCATCGCGGCCCCTTGCAGATTTCGATGGCGATGGAAAAGTTGATGTAAATGACCTGAAAATTATTGCTGACCACTGGCTTGCAGGTGTCGAGCGGCCAAACAGGTGCCTTGATTTTGATGGAGACGGCAAGGTAACATTCAGAGATTTTGCGCATCTGGCAAACGGCTGGCTCGATGAGGTATCTGCGGTTTACAAAGGTCATTTTGCCCTCGACCGGATTGTTTTCGAGCCGGGACTGCTTCTGACGGATGCGGATTATTACTGGCGGGTTGACGAGATAAATTGCGTCAAACCGGCAAAACGGGTCAAAGGAGACGTCTGGACATTCAGAACAGGCAAAATTGGTAAAATCAGGGCAAAAAATGATTACTTTGACCTCGAAATGGATGCTCAAACGGGCGGATTTATGTGGATGTCTAAGACCGATGATACAGCAGCGGCTAATTTTCTTCTAAGTAAAGACAAATATCCGCAGTATGACGTTGACGATTCCTACTGGCT
>JBFZBH010000357.1:0-2629 GCA_041308525.1 Phycisphaerae bacterium
TGCTTCGGCTTGCGGATGGCTTCTGCGACAAATCATGCGATTCCCCTGAAGGATTCTCTTTACTGCTCGGCAGAAAAAAGGTTGCCGTTTTTTTCAAAAAAAAGTTTCACCTGAATCTTGATAAAGCAGCGAGAAAAGCTAAACTCTTCGAACAGGTATTCAATCGCAAGATCGTAATTGACCTTTGTTTTACGGGCAATTAAAAAACTTTTTCGATCGAAAACTTATAATCTGAAATCCAGGGGTCAAATAATGGGACGCCTTATAATTCTTTCCGGGCCGTCATGCGTTGGTAAAAGTCCGTTATGCACGGCGCTGCATAAGTTTTATCCCGATATCTGCAAAAGCATATCGCCCCTCGTTGTCTATCACAGCCGTTCCCCGCGCCCCGGAGAGCTTGACGGAGTTGATTATCACTTCAGAACAAGCTCAGAAATCGAAAAGTTCAGAAATGACCCCCGTTTTATTGTCCTGCAGGTGCGAAATCATTTGCAGGCCGTTGATATCAATGAACTCGAAGCAAAGCTTTCAGCCGCCGATGTCCTTTTCGAAGGCAATCCTGTTTTCTGGCAGCAATTGCGCCCAGTCTGCAAACAGAAAAATATTCAGACCCTGAGCATCTTTATCTCTCCTCTGTCGAAAGATGAAGTCATATTTTTCAAACAACACGAAAATAATATCGGCTTAAAATCTCTGCTCACCGACCTGATGAGAAGAAAACTTCTCCGCCGAACCATCAGGCAAAAAACACACCTTTCTATGGAAGACCTCCGGGACATCGAGACCAGGGCCGCTGCTGCTTATTCTGAAATCATGGAAGCCTGCAATTATGAATATGTGATTGTCAATCATGATGGCGAGGACAGCGATAACTGGGACGCTTTTTATTATCCCATCGGCGATGCTCGAACCGCACTTCTGTCACTTGCCGGTATCCTGCAGGGCAAGCACCCTGCCGGATACGAAACCTGGACGCCGGACCTGATAGATTAAGCTTTCAATCCCTTAAATTCATTTTTAATAAACACCTGTTTGTATATACATGAGAATTGACCCCACTCAAGCTCAAAAGAATCCCAACCTGTTTCAAATTGATAGTTGAAACTAAGACCGCTAAACCTTATTATAATAGCTTAAAATCTATTATTTTTAGAAAAGGAGCGTTTAAAATGACCTCAATTCTTCAAAAAACTGATGAAAAGGTTTATCAGCTGACCCTTCAGGAAGAAAAACGCCAAAAACGTACAATCCGGCTTATCCCATCCGAAAATTATGTCTCCGCAGCCGTGCGCGAAGCAACAGGAAGCTGGCTTACCAATAAATATTCCGAAGGCTACCCCGGCAAACGCTACTACGAAGGCCAGGAGGTCACTGATGTCGTCGAAGACCTCGCAAGGCAGCGGGCAAAAAGTCTCTTCGGCGCAGACCACGCCAATGTCCAGGCTCTCTCCGGCTCGCCTGCGAATCTGGCTGCTTATCTTACTCTCGCAGAGCCTAACGATACGATAATGGGTCTTGCACTTCCTGATGGCGGCCATTTAACACACGGCTGGAAGGTCAGCATCACAGGCAAGCTTTTTCATTCCGTTCAGTACGGCCTAAATCCCCAAACCGGCAGGCTCGACTTCAACCAGATCGAAGAACTCGCCAAACAGCACAAACCAAAAATAATTATCTGCGGCGCAACTGCCTATCCAAGAGAAATTGATTTCGAGGCATTCGGCAATATTGCAAAAAGTGTCGGTGCATTTCTTGTAAGCGACATTGCACATATCTCAGGGCTGGTTGCTGCCGGTGTCCACAAAACCCCCGTCCCCTATTCGGATATCGTGACAACAACAACTCACAAAACCCTTCGCGGTCCGAGAGGCGGAATGATTCTCTGCAAAGAGCTGCATGCAGCCAAACTCGACAAAACAATCTTTCCGGGTATGCAGGGCGGCCCCCATATGCATACAATCTGCGGCATTGCTGTCGCTCTCGGCGAGGCTTCCACACCGGCCTTCAAAGAATACGCAAAACAGATTATTAAAAATTCGAAGGCTATGGCCGAAAAACTTCTCGAGCACGGCTTCAATCTCGTTTCGGGCGGAACAGATAATCACCTGATGCTAATAGATTTGAGAAATAAAAATATTCCGGGCCGAAAAATGGCAAAGGCCCTTACAAAAGCAGGAATCGAGACCAACTGCAACTCCGTTCCAAACGATACAGCGCCGCCGTTTAATCCCAGCGGCCTGCGTTTAGGGACCCCGGCTATTACTACCCGCGGAATGAAGGAAGAACAGGCAAAACTGATCGCCTCATTTATCAGCCAGGTCGCCGACAATATCGATAATGAAGATATACTCGAAAAAATCCGTAAGCAATCCGAAGCCCTTTGTGAGCAATTTCCCGTGCCCGATATTTTCGTGTAAATATTTGAAGGGCCTTTGTTGAAGAATTGCCAAGATTTTGAAAACTTGATGTCGCAAATTGCGACCTCAAATTTAGATTCAGGTAATTAAAAACTATCCTGTATCATTCATAAAAAAACGTTATAATAACAGGAGGTTATGATTATGCCTCAGGATGAATATTCCGGTTATCAGAAGGACGTTATAAAACGGTATTATGAGAACCGCCCTGA
>JBFZBH010000358.1:0-2594 GCA_041308525.1 Phycisphaerae bacterium
TGCGGCTGAAAGATGCACCACAGTTTCTTCGGCTGATACTTTTGACGCATCGCTTCGAGACTTGCCTTTATTTCTGTAGGATGGTGTGCATAATCATCAAGTACGGTTATTCCGTCAACTTGCCCGCGTATCATAAGCCTTCTATCCATACCGGTAAAGCCGCCGAGATTCTCTACGACCTGCCTTCCATCAAGACCACAGTTGACAGCCATAGCAGTAACTGCCAGTGCGTTCATAACATTGTGTTTG
The DNA here is from genome assembly GCA_041308525.1 of Phycisphaerae bacterium. Classification (GTDB taxonomy): domain Bacteria; phylum Planctomycetota; class Phycisphaerae; order Sedimentisphaerales; family Anaerobacaceae; genus Fen-1359. The sequence goes on from JBFZBH010000358.1 coordinate 250, forward strand.
CCCGGAACGCTGATATGGCTTGTGCCAAGACTCACTCCCTTATGGAACACTTCGAAACTGTAAAAGCCGTTTACAATCTTCAGGTTATCGGCATAGAAATCGCAGGTCCTTTCGAGACCGAAAGTTTCGACTCTTCTATCTGTGATTGAATTGATAATGCCCTTTACTTTACTATCCGTGCCGTTGGCGATAAGGACGCCGCCTTTTTTTACGCCGCCTGCAAAATCCCCGAAGGCCTCGACAATCTCATTCTCATCTTTGTAATAATCGAGATGGTCGGCCTCTATATTCAATATGCATCCAATCTTCGGCTTCAGATTAAGGAAGCTTCGGTCAAATTCACAGGCCTCGGCGATGAAAAATCTGCTATTGCCTGCGCCGGATGAGCAGCCAAGCTGCATTATCTCTGCACCGATAATAAAGTTGGCATCAATACCCATCTGCTTGAGCAGGTAAACAAGCCATCCGCAGGTCGTGCTCTTGCCGTGTGTTCCTGAAATAGCTATACCATCGTAGCTTTCCATTAAAAAACCGAGCATCTGGGCATACTTATAAACCTTGTTTTCTCTTTTTCGGGCCGCAACCAGTTCGGGATTGTCCTCCTTTACTGCTGCCGATATAACAACCGCATCGGTTTGTTCTTCGAGATTGTCCTGGCAGTGTCCAATCCTGATGTCTGCCCCTGAATCTATGAGCATATCTGTCACGGGGCTTGGATTCTGGTCCGAGCCTGTTACAATAGCGTTATTCTTCAGAAGCAGCTTTGCAAGGCCGCTCATTCCTATGCCGCCGGCACCTATGAAATGAAATCTTTTTCCTGCGACAACTGCGGTTCCGTTGTTTCTCAAATTACGCTCCAGCAATGCCTTCATTTTTACCTTCCCTGTATCATTAAATTGGGCTTCCCTGCGGATTAAACGAATACCATACGCATTGATAATATATCGACTTTTGATGCCTTTTTACAGCAGTAATGTATATCAGTTAAATGCAGAAAGTAAAAAGAAAATACCCCCTCGAAAAGCGAGGGTAAACAAGTTCTCGGGTTTTACTGCCAACCCCTGGGATGCAGCTTATCAATCCGGCCTCGCAATGTTCGGCGGCCTCATCCCAAATCGCTGATTTTCAAGCCATCCTGTAGCTGAATTCCATTGCCTTCGGCGAGACAAGCTTTTTATAATCAGCCATCGATATCTCAATGGCCTTGTCGTGCCTGCCGGCCTGGAATACGATGTGGTCGTCGGCCTCGAGGGCCTTGTCTATAATTGTCGGCAGGTCGTAAAGATTGCCGAACGGCGGTTCAGCCCCGATCTCGCAGTCGTCGAAAAGCGCAGCCATTTCTTCCTCTTTTGCCAACTCGACCTTTTTTGCCTTCAGGCTGTTCTTGAGGGCGGCGAGGTCGATTTTATTGCAAGCCGCCAGCACGCACATTATCAGCTTGCCATCGACTTTCACAATTACCGGCTTGGCAACATATTTGCCCGACTCATGCTCCTCTGCTGCCATACGCTGGGCGGAGAATGCCGGCTTGTGATCCCTCGGCTTGTATTTGACTCCCGACTCATCTAAAAACTTGATTACCCGCATTTTTTTACCTCCCAAAAGAGCCGCAAAAATATTTTTATCAATAGAGCCCCTGAAAGTTACAGGGGCTTCCGACCGACATTATATTTTTCCTAATCGCCGATAAGAGGGCGAACGCTCTTAATCTTAAAATACATTATGTGCCTTTTCACATCCGATTTGGTCTCCGTCGGGTTATGTTTGCTCCGGAGCTGTTTTATTTTTTCGGCATCTGTTTCCTCTTTTTCCATCACAAGGTACAGCCTTTTGCCTTTGTGTCCCTCACCTTTTTCGATAAAAGTATAGCAGGCCTTAGGATTTTCCAGAATGTTGGCGTATGTCAGTCGCTCCAGCATGCTGAATGCTATCGTGTCGTTGTCTATAACATAAGGCCTGGCATAAATGGCCGAATCCACGTTTCCTTTTGTATCGGATGTCGCCAGGATTCCTGTTCCCTTGATATTTTCAAAATAATCGGCAAGCTCCATTTTTAATCCTTTCTTCTGCAGTTAGCTTCTTTTTGTATCTTATGTTTCAAAAACAGCCCAAACGCTTATGATAGTTATACCTGATTATTTCCCATCCGATACCATTTAGTCAAATGAAAAAATGAAACATATTTGTCTATTTAACGTAAATTTAAGTGAAAAAACGAGTCGCTGAGGGACTTTCAGAAGAAAATATGATAAAAACTATTAGTGCTTGTATTTTTAATATAAGAAGGTATAATCCAAGGTTTGTAGTTCAGGCGACTAAACGTAGAGCACAGGCGATGATTACAT
>JBFZBH010000359.1:0-2590 GCA_041308525.1 Phycisphaerae bacterium
TCTTCCGATCTTTTTGCGACAGGGCCGTTTCAGGGGCCATCTGTTCCCGGCGGGGCTAAATTCAGCATCATCAGCATATCGGGTGTGACAGGGACGTATGCTGATACAGCGGGCGGGGCGGACTGGGGACCGGAATTCAAGAACTGCGGGTATGATGCTGTTGTCATTAAGGGAAAGGCATCCAAGCCGGTCTATCTATTAATCAAGGACGATAGCGTTGAGATAAAAGATGCATCAGGTCTGTGGGGGCTGGATGCTTATCAGACAATTGACCAGATTCATAAAGCGACAGGCGACCGCCGTGTAAGCGTTGCTACGATTGGGCCGGCAGGGGAGAGGCTTGTAGCGATTGCATGCGTGGTTATGGATAAGCACAGCTTCGCGGGCCGCTGCGGGCTTGGTGCGATAATGGGTTCGAAGCATCTGAAGGCGATTGCTGTCCGCGGCACGAAGAAGGTCGAGGTCAATAATCCCGAAAAGACAAAGGAACTAATAAGAAAATATCAGCTCGAAATCAACAAGGCTGTAAAGGACAATAAGTTCAGAGACCACGGCACACCGATGCTGTGCGAGACGGCCGAAGGACTCGGCGATATGCCGATTAAATACTGGGATGGGGATGTTTGGCCGGAAGGGGCAAAAAAACTCGGGGCTCCGAATTACACGAACGTTTTGAATGCGAAGCCCTGGCCGTGTGCACATTGCCCGGTCGGATGCCATCGAAATATAACGATTACCGAACCGAAGGAATATCAATATAAGGGAGTTGGGCCGGAATATGAAACGCTCGGGATGATGGGGACAAATCTACTCATCGATGACCCCAAGGTGATTGCCATTGCCAATGACATAGCCAATCGGCTGGGACTAGATACTCTTTCAGCGGGCGCTATGATTGGTTTTGCAATGGATTGTTTCGAGAAGGGTTTGATTACCGAGAAAGATACCGGCGGCTTGAAAATTAAATGGGGGGATGCAGAAGTATTGTTCAAGCTCACAGAACAAATCGGCAAAAAAGAAGGCTTCGGCGCGATTTTTGCAGGGGGCACGTTAAAAGCAGCCGAAAAAATCGGCAAGGGTACTGTCGAAAAGGTTGTGCATTGCAAAGGACTGGATTTTCCGGCACATGATGCGAGGTCGTGCATTTCTCTTGCTCCATCGTATGCTACGGGAACTCGCGGGGCGTGTCATTTCCGCGGGCCGTGCGAGGATATCGAAATGGGCGGATTCTTTATGCCTGAAGTCGGCATAAAGCAGGGGATGGTGAAATTCTTCGAGCCGGACAATCAGAGCCTTGTTGCGATAAAGTGTCAGGACCTCGGCGGTCTTGTCAATTCGCTTGTGCTCTGCCTGTTTATGGTCGATGGCGGCTCCTGGTCGCTGACGAGTGTCACGGAGATGTTCAATGCAATAACCGGCTGGAGTTATTCCGTAGATGATTTAATGACAGCAGGCGAGAGAATCTTTACTATGCAAAGAATCATTAATATCCGCGATGGTTACGATGGCAAGACAGATCTAATGCCAAAGAAGATGTATAACTCAGCAAAAGAGGGTTTCCGTGCAGGCAAGGTAATACCATTCGAGAGACTGATGGAGGATTATTATAAAATCCGCGGCTGGGACGAAACGGGCAGACCATCGAAGGATACTCTCAGACGGCTGCAGCTTGTTTGAAATGAAAGGGGGTTAAAATGAAAGTTAAAGTAAAATTGATGTCTATATTTGCTCAATACAGCAAATCTGATAAAGACGGCAACACAGAGATGATGGACGGCGGCACAGTGTTGGACCTGGTCAATGAGCTTGGTCTTCCTGCTGAGCAGGTCAGGATTCTGACAGTCAACGGAAAACAGTCCGATTTGAACACTGGTTTATCGGAAGGCGATACGATTTTCATATTCCCGCCCGCGATGGGCGGCGGCTGATGCCGCAATTTTTTTGAAAGGAGAAGCGATGGGAAAGGTCAGATTTTTTTGTATAGTTATTTGCGGGATTTTTTTGCTGAGTATTCCGGCTGCACCCGCACAGGCCAAATTAACGAGGGAGGATTACGAGAAGGCGGACAACCTGCGAACAAAATTCGAGAACCTTGTTTACAAAGAAAGGCTTGATGCGACCTGGATGGAGAAAACGCAGCAGTTCTGGTATCGCAACGACCTTAAGGGGCAGACGAAGGAATTTATTCTTGTGGATGCGAAGAAGTGCGAAAAAAGGCCCGCCTTTGACCATAAGAAACTGGCCGAATCGCTTTCGCAGGCAGCAGGCAAAGAATACGAGGCTGAGAAGCTGCCGTTTAATCAGATTCAATTTGTCGAGGACGGCAATTCCATCGAGTTTAATGCTGAAAGGGCAAGATGGAAATGCCAGCTTAGCGATTACACAATCACAAAAATCAGGGATGTAAATGAAGCTGAAGAAGCTGCAAGCGGAATGGGCAGATTCGGCCGCCGTGGAATGGGCACGACAAGATTTCGCAGACCTACAGACGCCAATGCGCCGCAAAGGCCGCAAAGACCTCCGTCCAAGTCTCCGGACGGCAAGTGGGAAGCGATTACAAAGGAATATAATCTTTACATTCGCGATGTTC
>JBFZBH010000360.1:0-2590 GCA_041308525.1 Phycisphaerae bacterium
ACAGCAGGTGGTATTTTTGGTATATCTATATTAAGACCTAAAGACAATTAAGATTTCCTGTTTTTAAGTTTATATTCCAATTTATTTTTGGTTTTTTCACGCTTATTTGTTAAGTTTGGGGTATGTTTATTTAGTTCTTTGGCTCTGATGTTATAGGTCTATGCAGATTTTACCTGTTAAAACGCCACAATAATGCGGGTTTTTATTTGTACAATAGTCTCAATAACTAAATGTCCAATATGTAATTTATTTGCACAAAAGGTGTTAAAGTTTGTATAATAGAATTAGCTTGATAAGGTAAAAATATGGGCAAATGGTCTGAATGGAAGGTTGAGTTATGAATAAAATGCCGCCTTTAGAGCAATTACGTGGCAGGAACCTGGGGAGGGTTCTGACTAAAATGGGAGTTCTGACGCGTGAACAGGTTCACGAATGTCTTAAGGTCCAACAGCAGCGCCCGGGCACCAAGATCGGGCAGATTTTTGTTGAGATGGGCTTAATTGACCAGATGCAGCTGCAATTAGCGTTGGCTGCCCAGCGGGGGATGGAATATGTATCTTTGGCCCAGTTAGATATTCCGCCGGACGTAGTTGAAAAAATTCCTGCACAAATGGCAAAATCATATCACTTGATTCCAATAGCTTACAATAAAGAGAAAAACGAGCTGAAGGTTGCACTCGATAATCCGGATAATTTCAGGGCAACAGATGACTTGAGCACACTTATGGGATTTAAGGTTACAGCCTGTATTACTGATGCCGAATCTCTTCAAAGTTCCTTGAATAAATATTACAAAAGCCAGGACGAAAATATAAATGACCTGATTGGCGAAATACAGAAAGATGAATTTCTTGCGGAATTTGAGGGCAGAAACCAGAGTATCGACCTTGATGAATTGAAAGAATTGTCAAATTCGAATCCTGTCAAGAAGCTGCTTCACCTTGTTTTGCTTCAGGGCATTCGCAACAAGGCATCCGACATTCATTTCGAGCCGTTTGAGAAAGAGTATAAGATGCGATACAGGATTGACGGCGTGCTTTACGAGATGATTCCTCCTCCGAAATATATAGCAGCAGCCCTAAGTTCGCGTATCAAAGTTATGGCAAACCTCGATATCGCAGAAAGACGTTTGCCTCAGGATGGCAGAATATCATTGACTGTCGAAGGCAACCCGGTGGACCTGCGTGTCAGCATTCTTCCGACTATGTTCGGAGAAAGTGTCGTGCTCAGGGTTCTTGACCGGACTCAGGTCAGTCTCGATTTAGCGAAGCTTGGCCTTAGAACAGAAGAGCTGGTTATCGTGCGGCAGCTTATAAATAAACCGAACGGCATTCTGATTGTTACAGGTCCTACGGGCAGCGGCAAAACAACCACCCTTTACTCAGCATTAAACGAGCTCAATGACATTGAGTCGAAAATCATTACAACTGAAGACCCAGTTGAATATGACATCGATGGCATTATTCAGGTCCAAATCAGGCAGGAAATCGGCTTGACTTTTGCAAGGTGCCTACGTTCCATTCTGCGTCAGGACCCGGACATAGTGATGGTTGGTGAAATCCGAGACCTCGAGACAGCGGAAATTGCGGCACAGGCGTCTCTGACTGGTCACCTTGTATTTACCACTCTTCACACAAACGATGCTCCCAGCTCCATCGCAAGACTTCTTGATTTGGGTGTCGAACCGTTCCTTATCACAGCCACTCTCGAAGGCATTGTGGCGCAGCGTCTGGTAAGGAAGATTTGTGAAAGCTGCAAGACTGCTTACCAGCCGACGGAATTTCAGCTAAGAGAGCTTGACCTGACTCCGGATGACGTTAAAGGGAAACAATTCTATTATGGCCGCGGCTGCAATAAATGCAATAAAACAGGGTACAGAGGCAGAACGGCAATATTTGAGCTTATGACGTTCAACGACAGGCTGCGCGAGCTGATTATGAATCGTGCGTCAACAAATGTTTTACGAACTGCCGCACAAAAAGGCGGCATGAAGCTGCTGCGGGACAGCGGCTTGGCGTCTCTTTATAATGGAGTGACAACAATTGATGAGATTGTAAAAGAAACAAGTACGGAAAGGTAATAATTTAGGCGGTTTTTACGCCGGATATTTTGGAGGTTTTTTAAGATGCCTGTTTTCAGATATGAAGCTTTGGATGCTCAGGGTTTGACGGTCAAGGATGAAATTGAAGCTCTAAGCCAGAAAGAAGCGATTAGCAAAATTCAAAAACTTGGGTATTTTCCGACCAAAGTTCGGGCACATGGAGCTGCCAAGAAGGCGCAGGCAAGAGCTACAAGGGCACCGGCACGAAGAGGTTTTGGCAGAAGAATAAAGCCCAAACTGCTTACACAGTTTGCCAGGCAGCTTTCAACCCTGCAGGATGCAGGCCTGCCTATATTGCGTTCCCTTAGAATTTTGCAGGAACAGCAGAAGTCCGGCGCCTTTAAGCGGATTATCGGTTATGTGGCCGATGAAATCGAAGGAGGCTCGACACTTTCGGAGGCGATGGCAAAATATCCTCGTGCATTCGACCGTCTTTTTGTAAGCATGGTTGCCGCAGGCGAGGCAGGCGGTGTGCTCGAGCTGATACTT
>JBFZBH010000361.1:0-2588 GCA_041308525.1 Phycisphaerae bacterium
GCAGGACGCCAATGAGCCCAACAGGCCAAGAGAGTTTCGCCGTTCAAGAAGGTCGATGGGCGGTGAAGAATTTGCCAGCGGCTTCAGAAATTTCGAGCCGGGGTCAGGCAGGTTCAGCAGAATTTCTGATGGAAATCAGCCTTTCGGAGGGCCCGGAGGATTTCAGCCGGGATTCGGCCGGGATGTCAATCAGCCGGCAGAGCCTAACCAGAATGTTGACCCGAATACTATTATGGAGGCCGTTAACCTCAAAGATGTCCAGATGAGAGATATAATTGCAAAGCTTGCCGAATGGACAGGCAAAGTAATTATTCCGACCGATGATTCTATGAACCAGAGGGTCACAATTTACTCCGCCAAAAAACTTCCGAGACGGCAGGCACTGGGACTGATTTACTCCGCTTTACGGATAAAAGGTATTGTCGCCGAAGAGACCGACGGAATAATCTATCTAAAGCCCATCAGGGAAGCTATGTTCGGTTCGGTCCCTGTTGTTCCCGCTGACCAGCCTCTCGCAGCCATTGAAAATAAAAGCCAGGTCGTTCAAAAGACCTTCAAAGTTTCAAACTACAGCCCGAGCAATATGAGCAGCATCCTGCTGCCGATGATTGGTGAGCACGGGTATATCAGTGCGGATGAGGACTCGAAAACTTTGCTTGTCATAGATACCGTTGAAAACCTGATGCGGTTTGAAAGAATCATCAACCAGTTCGACGTCCCTGAGGCAGAGCAGACCATAACACAGGTCTTCGAAATTAAAAACGGAGACCCGGGTGAAATCGTTCAACTACTCAATATACTTTTAGGCACTACTTCCTCTTCCTCTGACCAGCGCGACCGAAGGTCTTTTATGCCAAGACCGGGCTCGCCGAGCGGCCCGTCGGGACAATCGGGCTCCGGCACAAGACCGGCTACTTCTGTTACCATTTCATCAACCCAGACACCGGTAATCCTGATAGCTGAACAGAAACAGCGATGGATAATCGCAAAAGGCTCACAGGAGAACCTAAAACTTGTCGGAGAATGGATCGAAAAACTCGACAGGACAGACGGTGTATCTACAAATTACGATACTATTCCCATAAAATATGCCGATGTTACAGAGGTTGGAGACCGAATCAATAGCGCCCTTACAAAATTTCCAGGCACAGATATCAAAACCAGCGTTCTTGTTACGCCGCTGCGGCAGGCCAGACAGATTATGGTCTTCGGCAGCAAGGAAATGCGTGATATGGTAAGAAAGCTCGTTGAGGAAATCGATGTGATACCAAGCAGCGATGTAGAAACAAAGACATTCAAACTGAAATACTCCGACCCCGAGCAGCTTAAGCTCAAGCTCGACGAGCTTTACAGCAGCACGACCAGCCGGACATCATCCTATGACTCATATTCCTACAGATACGGCAGCAGCTCAAGCGCAAGCTCAACGACAGACCAGGTAAAAACAATAGCATTCCCTACAACAGGTGAAATAACAATTATTGCTTCTCCTGGAAATATGGAAAAAATCGTAAAGCAGATAGAAGATTGGGATGAGCCCCTCGACCCGAATGCCATCAAGCCGAGAATTATCGAGCTGCACAACACAGACCCTCTACAAATGGCTGAGCTTTTAAGCAAGCTTTTCTCCGAAAGTTCCAGCAGCGCATCCGCTGCTCTGGACTATGTATTCGGCAGGTCCAGCAGTGCATCTCAGTCACAGAAAAAAATTGTAGGCGCTCTTTACGGCCAGCTTTCCTTCGAATCCGTCCCCGGCACCAAGAAAATAATTGTAATCAGCAAAATACCGGAGGCCTATGAAGTCGTCGAGTCTTTAATTAAAGACCTCGACAAGGAAGAATCGGCAGAAGTCCCCGAAGTGATCGTTCTCAAATACGCCGACCCTGAAGACCTGGCAGTGCGGTTAAATGCCATATTCAACGAGCCCGGCGTGACAGCCCCGATATGGTTCCGAGAAACAGGACTTTCAGCATATTCAATGACATCAGGCACATCATCAACCTCTTCGACATCAGGCTCAGCATCGGCAAGCATGACTTCAGGTGCCCAGCAGATGACCGGTCAGGGCGATTATATCCCGCCGTGGTCAAGGGCCACACGGACCTCAACACAAACACAAACAGAGCAGATGCCCATAAGCAACGCCATCGGCAGGGTACGCATAATCCCGGACCCGCGCACCAAGTCACTGCTTTTAATGGCGCAGCCGGAGTTAAAACCGAAACTTATCGAAATGATTACCAAGCTCGACCAGCCTGGAAAACAGGTGCTGATAAAAGCAATCATTCTCATGGTTGACCACACCAAGATGACATCTCTTGGCATGCAGCTTGCTACCGACCCCACGTCCTTCGGCGACCTGACAGAAAATTCCATAACTGCACTTAACTCGCTGGCACAACTCGACCGCGACGGTACTGCGGCAATTTCTGAAAATGGAAACTCCGGAAGCGGCACGGTAAATTTGTTCACCTCGGACATTTCGATATTGATTGACTTTTTGGTTAAAAAAGTAAATGCAAAGATTCTTAATCAGCAGTCCCTCTGGACAAAAGACAACGAAGAGGCCGTGTTCTTCAAAGGCGATA
>JBFZBH010000362.1:0-2586 GCA_041308525.1 Phycisphaerae bacterium
TACGGATGAGAAGGTTTTCGAAGCTTTTTTTTGCCTCAGCAGCTTTTCTGTTCCTCTCTGGCATAATATTCCTGATTAATCTGCACGGAAAATATATCCCCCTTTTCACAAGGGATGAGTGGTATATTGTGCAGTTCGCAATGACTATGTCAGGGCTGCTGATGTTCATATTTCACGGATATATCTTAAAACGTTTGATGATTCGCAGGATACGCAGCAGGCAGGATAGGCTTTTCGAGCCGGACAGCAGCTGCATACTCGTGGGGATTGAAGATGTATTCTCATACGATAAAATGAAGGCAGCGCCCGATGATTTCGGCCTGCTGAAAATAACATCTGATTCGGTTATGGTCGAGATGACAGAATACCGCGCAAGATTCAGCCCCGGCGATTTGTGTGTTTCGATACTGCACACAGGCAAAACAGCCGCAGGCGTGCGGGTCATCTGCGATGCGGGAAACGAGACGTGGAGCGTGGTGATGACCGCTCTTTGCCTTCCGAAGAAAATTTTAATAGGAACAAATTCAGCAGCAAGAGCAAAACGCTTGTTTGAACTTTTTATGGAGAACGGAACTTTGCCAATGGGCCGGCCTGTTTTGGAGGAAAAGGCCGCACTGCCTGCGAATCCCCAACAACAAGAAACGGCTGAAGCGCAAAAAATTCTTTCTCCTGTAAACGAGCATCAGGATGTGCTTGAGGACCGTTACCAGAAAGTGCTTGGAGAAATTCAGAAGCAGCAGAAAAAAAGAAAGAGCTTAATTTCCAACCTGACTATACTCGTAATCACGCTGTTTATATTTTTTCAGCTTGGCATATTTTACTGGGGCGTAAAGGAGGTGCTGATGCTTCTGGGGGTTTTATTCATCCATGAGGCAGGGCATTTTATTGGAATGAAGGCGTTCGGATACAAAAACATTCAGATGTTTTTTATTCCGCTTATGGGTGCGGCTGTATCAGGCAGCGGAAGAAACGTGGAATCATGGAAGAAAGCAATTGTAACATTGCTCGGTCCCCTGCCGGGCATCTTCATCAGTTTCTTTTTGTTCATAATATTTTTAATAAGCTCTCAGAAAATTTTCTATGAGGCGGGGGCAATGTTCCTGATTTTGAATCTTCTCAATCTTTTACCGATTGTGCCGCTTGACGGTGGCCGTTTTTTAAGCGAGGTCCTGTTTTCCCGAAATCGGTATATCGAGCTGGCAGCGAACATCCTTGCCGCAGGCGCTTTTTTGATTTCAGGATTAGCCCACAACAGCTGGATTATGAAGATTCTGGGGTTTTTGTACGTAATCACCGTCAGATACTCCTTCATCCTGGCAACCGCAACCAAACGAATGCGCCAGGACCTCCAGGAAGAGGGACAATCAGGAACGGACAGCATCTGCGAAAGACCGAACGAGGAAGATATTCCCGAAAGTTTTCTAAAGAAAATGATAAGCTGGATATATATGAATATGCCCGGCCCGATGAAAACAAAGACGGTGGCGACAACCTCACTTCAGATCTGGGAACGGATTAGAATTCAGCCGCCGAAATGGGGCGTAACTATAGTGCTGCTTGTCTTTTTCGCCGGCGGATATTTATTCTCATTTTTATCTCTCGGAGCAATGGCATTTTGTGCAAATAGAGTTTTTGCATATACCAATAAAATTGTGACGTACGAGGACGCCGGCGGCTCAAAGCATTACAAGGAACAGTGGCATTATTTCGGAAGGCTCAGCATAGAGACTGAATTGACCGGCGATAAGCAGTTTTATCACGGCTCTCAAAAAGAATTCAATTACGATGGAAAAATAACTCAGCAGGGCCAGTGGAATATGGGGAGGAGAACAGGACAGTGGAAATATTTTGACCCCAATGGTTTAATGGTAGGAGAAACGGTTTACCAGGAAGGAAGGCCTTTGTTAAGAAAGTATCTGGAAGAAGGAAAGTGGGTGGAATACCCCTGGGAAGAACTATCCGAAGAAGAAAAAAAATATTATACTAAGGAATCGCAAATGCAGCAGGGTCCGGATAGAGTATTTGAAATTGATTTTGAACAGTTTTCCGAAGATGCAAATGATAAGGAAGATTGAAATATGAATATTAAAAAAGCAGCCGCAGAGGCCAAAAAGGCGAAGATTCGCTTGACAGAACTTTCAACAGAGCAAAAAAACAAAGCTCTAACAGCTATTGAAAAGGGACTGCGGCTAAACATAAATAAGATTATTGCTGCTAATCAGAAAGATTTTACAAAGGCGGAAAAGGAAAATCTTTCGAAACCATAGTAAACTATTTTAAAAACGATTTCCTGCTTTTTCCAGTCAATGTGCATAAGAATACCTTAAAAGAGACGAAATGCACGATCCAACTCTCGATCCAATTTATTGCGAAACTCGGCATCGAGGAAATGATGCACTTGGCTGGAATTAGCCCGCAGACCGTCCAGATATTGGGAAAGCTTGGCGACTGCATGATGAGTGAGCAGGCGGACAAAACCGACGGGTACATTTCTGCCAAAGACCACAATCATCAGATAATCTTCGCTGACGCTGCACATGTAGACATTTTTATCGATGCCCTCTAGAAAAACGTGTTGAAAGTTCG
>JBFZBH010000363.1:0-2585 GCA_041308525.1 Phycisphaerae bacterium
GCCCCAGCCGGTCTTGCCAAAGCCACACTCATCGAGGTGCATCTTAAAAGCGGCGTTACAGACCCTGTAGCAGAATCGGTCGTTGCTGCAATAACCGATATGGGTGTAAAGGTCGATGGTGTTCGCACCGCCAGAAAATATGTCCTGCTTGGCAGACTTGTCCAAAGCCAGATTGATACTATCGTAAAGAAAGTTCTTGCAAACGATTGCATCGAAGAGGTCGTAATCGGAAGTGAAGCCGAGCCGCCGAGCCCCCATCTTAAACCTTATGAGTTGAAAATTATTCACCTGCCCATAAGAGATTTAGATGATAACGGCCTGATTGCTTTGAGCAGGAAAAAAGACCTCTTTCTGAACCTTGCCGAAATGCAGACAATACAAAAATATTATCAGCAGCTCGGCAGGGACCCGACCGATGTCGAGTTGGAAAGCCTCGCACAGACCTGGAGCGAACATTGTGTTCATAAAACTCTCAAGAGCTCCATCGATATGACCATCGACGGCCAACAGATTCATTTCGATAACCTCTTGAAGGAAACCGTCTTCAAGGCGACAAAGTCTCTTAATAAGCCCTGGTGTATTTCTGTCTTCGATGACAACGCCGGCGTCGTGGAATTCGATGACGAAAGCGCAGTATGTTTCAAAGTCGAGACGCATAATCATCCTTCCGCACTCGACCCTTACGGCGGCGCAGCCACCGGCATAGGCGGCGTTATCCGGGACCCGATGGGAACGGGGCTTGGCGCTAAACCGATTGCGAATACCGATATTTTCTGTTTCGGGCCGCCCGACACAGAACATAAGGAATTGCCAAAAGGCGTCCTGCATCCGAAAAGAATTATGAAAGGTGTTGTTGCCGGCGTTCGAGATTACGGCAATCGTATGGGCATACCCACAATTAACGGCGCTATTTATTTCGATAAAAGATACACAGCTAATTGCCTCGTTTACTGCGGCAACATCGGCATAATGGACCGCAAAAAATGTTTTAAAAATCCGCAGGCCGGGAACCTCATTATTGTTGTCGGCGGACGAACAGGAAGAGACGGCATCCACGGCGCAACTTTCTCCAGCGGCCAGATGACTCACGAGCACGAGACAATTTTTTCTCACGCCATCCAGATTGGAAACGCCATAACCGAAAAAAAATGCTCGATGTAGTGCTGCAGGCAAATAATGCGAATTTGTACGAAGCCATAACAGACTGCGGCGCAGGCGGATTAAGCAGCGCCGTCGGCGAGATGGGCTCCGAGCTTGGGGCTGAAGTGGATTTGGAAAAAGTGCCTCTCAAATATGCAGGATTGAATTATACTGAAATATGGATTAGCGAGGCACAGGAAAGAATGGTCCTTGCAGTAAAACCCGAAAATCTCGATGCAATAATGAAAATATTCGAATCCGAAAATGTCGAGGCAACGGTAATCGGCAAATTCAACAGCGATAAAATTCTGACACTGCGATACAACGGCCAGCAGGTTGGCCGGCTCGATATGGATTTTCTACATCACGGGGTACCGAAGGTAAAAAGCAAAGCTCTCTGGGAAAAACCTGCTCTCACCGAGCCTGTGCTGCCGGAAAAAGAAAATTATAACGACGACCTTTTGAAAATTCTCTCATCTTATAACGTCGCCAGCAAGGAATGGGTCATCCGCCAGTACGACCATGAAGTCCAGGGAAGTTCCGTTGTAAAACCCCTGACCGGCATCAATAACGACGGTCCTTCCGATGCAGCCGTGATACGACCCAAATATGGCTCGGACAAAGGGCTGGCAATAAGCTGCGGTATGAATCCGGTGTATGGCGACATAGATCCTTATTGGATGGCACTGTCCGGAATTGATGAAGCAATAAGAAACCTTGTTTCTGTCGGAGGAAGGTTTGACAGGATTTCGCTGCTGGACAATTTCTGCTGGGGTGATTGCAAAAGTCCGCAGGGCCTTGGTCAGCTTGTTCGTGCAGCACAGGCCTGCTATGACGGTGCGATGGCTTTTAATTCACCATTTATTTCAGGTAAAGATTCTCTAAACAATGAATTCCAATGTGAGGACGGCACCAGAATTTCGATACCGCCCACGCTTTTGATAAGTGCTATGACTCTCGTCGATAACGTTACTAAATGTATCACAATGGATGTTAAAAAGCCCTCGAATCTTCTCTTTATCGTAGGCGAAACTAAAAATGAGCTTGGCGGCTCGCACTATTATAAAGTTAACGACCAACTCGGTGCCAATGTGCCTACTGTGGATTTACAAATCGCCCCCAAAATTGCTTCTAAAATTTCGGAAGCCGTAAATAGGGGCTTTGTCGCAAGCTGCCACGATTGTTCGGAAGGGGGGCTTGCTGTGGCGCTTGCCGAGATGAGTCTTGCGGGCGGTCTTGGAGTCAAGGTCTACCTGATGAATGTGCCCGGACACATGGATCGCAGTGATGCTGTCGCCTTCAGCGAGACGCCATGCAGGTTTGTTGCCGAAGTGCCGGCGGATGCGGTGTCGGAGTTTGAGAAGTGCATGTCCGATGTCATATGCCAGCGCATTGGAGAGGTGACCAAGGGGACGGAATTTGTCATCATTGGCACTTGCAGGGGG
>JBFZBH010000364.1:0-2571 GCA_041308525.1 Phycisphaerae bacterium
CCGATGCTCAATTCCACGTTAATTCTTTTTTTCAGTCCTTCGGGGACGTCGGCGTAATTGCCTTTTGCGATTTCTACAAGAACACGCAGTTCCGGCCCGGGATATAATTCGACGTTCCAGCCCTGTTCGGAAAGTGCACTGAAGACCGCAATTTCCTCGAGCAGATACATACTGGAGATTTCAATCGACTCTTCGGCAGAAGTTTTCAGCGGCTGGTTCCTTTTTTTCAGCCTCCTGATAAATGCAAGAGCATCCTTCTGCACTGATGCGCGAAAAGCCTCGTCTGATGTGAAAAGTTTGTCGAGGATGGCTTTCGAACTTTTATATTCATTGCTTTGGAGGCAGTCTTTCCATCGAACAAGCTGAAACTGCGGTTCAGTGAATTTTCTTAAAACAGAACTTGTTTTCTGGAGGAACAAATCGCCTGCGAGTAAGGCGGCAGATTCAGCGGCCGGGCCTGTCAGCCCGTTGAAGATATGTTCGTTATGGCGTCTCAAATAGTCCCCGATTATTACAAGTGAGCGGTCGAATTTTCCCGCTGTCCACAGGAGCAGTGCCTCGAGAGAAGACCCGTAGAAAACTGGGTTATCGATGCTGATGCCCAGATAACACTTCCGGTGCGAGAACAGTTTCTCTTCGGCAACCTTCGGGGCTGTTTTTACAATTTGTACTTGCGGCAATCCGGCGTTTTCAGAAGCTAAATTCTGCATCCTTGCATAATTCCTGAAGAAGGGTAAGTTTTTCACAGGTTTCGTCATAAGTAAGGCTCGTTCCGTAAAGATTTTCAGCAGGGGAATCGACCGATGCATTATCGATGAAGGGGACGACGTAGCCATTTTCCATAAAATATACCCACAGGTTGTTCATTGGGGAATCGGCATGTAATAGTATGCGGTCGATTTTTTCCCTGTTTTCTTTTGCGCTCTTTATTTCGATTTTTGAATTAATAATTTTATCGAAGGTAAGAAGCTCTCTTTCGTATTTGATTCTCTCTGATTCGAATTTTTTCCTGAGGCTGTCAATAATCCTGTCTTTGATAGAGGCTACCTTATTTTTCGGCTGGTCACGGTAAATCACAAATAATTTCCGGAAAGAATCTTCCCAAAGAAAGGTGTAGTCAAATGTGTTGACATCCAGAATGATTTCCGGATTCCTGATGATGCCAATTATATGGGTGATTCTGTATTTGTGCTTCGATTCCCATTCGGCCAGCTCAACGGGAGTAACTCGCGGCGTAATGCCTTTGAGGTTTTCGATGAGCTGTAAAATCGTATCGAGATAAAACGGAGCGACGCCCTGAAGAATATTTCCGATTTTGCTGTAAAGCTGGCCTGATATGGGGTATCGATAGGTGGGCGTCATAAAATTATTGATTTGGTCAGCAGAGAATGTCACCGGCTCTGTGGTAAGAAATGTTTCAAGCTCTTTGACTGTCCCATCGGAGATGAGGCGTTTTGTGACCTGGGCCGGCTCTTTTGTTTTGATGGTTTCCCAGATTTTGTCGAGGCCTTTGAAGACTTTTGAAAGGGCGGGGTTGGCTTCCCGAAGCAGGGTGGTTAAAGTCATCATATCTTCGATTGAATCTTTTACGGAATCGAGAATCTGGATGGCGACAAGGACCTGGCAGAGCGGAATAAATTCAATTGTGTCGAATGTCTGTATGACCTTTACGGCCCGTGACGGCTGCAGAATTGCAGAACCGGCTTCAATCATCCTGTAATGGGAAGCAGCAAGCCCGAGCCGAGCGGCGATTTCCTGTGAAGGTATCCCTCCCATCTTGTCCCTGGTGTCCTGAAGGACAAGCCCGAAGGTCTGAGCTAATGGATTTCGTGTTTTTTGCGCCATTATTCCTCTTACTTTGAAACAGCCGACAATCACATTTCACTTGTTACGGCCAAACATTATATCCGCACTATTAAAAAATTATAGAGGTTTGTGTAAAAAATAACAAGCTAATTTGTCAAAATTATTGACAAAAATGTGAAAAATGCCGTTTCTAAGTCGTTATAAACGCTATGGTTATAAAATTTGACATAATAATGTAAAAATTTTTTAACAAAAATGAAAATTTTTCTTGACTTTTAAGCGTCTATAATTATGATAGAAAATAGAAGAACAAAGCTGTTTGAATCTTTTATAAGTAAATAGGAATGAAGGAAATTTCTAAAGAAGCAGAAAAAGTACTGCTTCTTAGGCATAAGTTTTTAGATTTAAAATTTTTAGGTTTTATTTTGGTCAGTAAAAGGATTTAAAATGGCCATTAATGCCCGGATTGAGGTGTTCATTACAGTAATGAATGTCTCAGTCCGGGCGAAGGGAGAAAAGGAGGTGTATTATGAAAAAAACACTATCGCATTATTTGTCTGAGCGCTATGATCAACAGCAGATAAAAAAAACCGAAAAAGGACCTGTTGTTACCATTTCAAGAGAATATGGCTGTGAGGCAAATGTCATTGCCCGGAAATTAATTGAAGAAATAGAAACAGACATAAATCTCAGTAAAAAAGATGTTAACTGGCAGTGGATCAATAAAGAAATCCTCGAAATTTCAGCTAAAGAACTTGATATACC
>JBFZBH010000365.1:0-2555 GCA_041308525.1 Phycisphaerae bacterium
GGTCTGCATTATCCAGGCTGTGATGTATATGAAAATATTCCGCGGCGACCGGATGATTTATGCAGGGATGGAAACAGAGGCCATGATAATGGGCACCATCGGGATGACGGCAGGCACAATTTTTCTGATGTGGCTTGGCGAGCAGGTTGATGAATATGGATTAGGCAATGGTATCAGCCTTATCATTATGGCGGGTATTATTGCCCGTCTGCCGTGGGCGCTTAATGTGCTTTTATTCGAACAAGCTGATTTCAGCGTCGGTGCTTCAGCGGCTGGAAAAGTAGGGCCTGAAAAATTGCTTGTGCTTTTGGCCTCATTTATCTTTATTGTCGCAGGAGTCATTTTGATTACTCAGGGTCAGCGGCGAATTCCGATTCAGCAGGCAAAACAGGTCCGCGGAATGAGGATGTTTGGCGGCCAGAGGCACTATCTTCCGCTGAGAGTCAATCACGGCGGCGTGATGCCAATCATATTCGCATCGAGCTTTATGATGTTCCTGCCGCCTCTGACGAGGGGCATAAAAGCCCTGTTTGAGGCCCCGGATAATCCCGGCTTCTTCACTTCACTGGCGAATGCCTTTCAATATAATTCTTATATCTATAATGTCATTTATATGATTTTGATTTTCCTGTTCTCTTATTTCTGGGTAACGGTTCAGTTTCAGCCGAAGGAAATGGCCAAGAACCTTCAGGATTCCGGCAGCTTCATTCCGGGCCTGAGACCCGGAAGAAGGACCGCTGAGTATCTCGAAACAGTTGTTGCGAGAGTAACGTATTACGGTGCGGCATTTCTGGCAATCATTGCTGTTGTTCCTGAAGTTATTACAACGTGGCTCGGCATCGATATGCGAGTGACCAACTTTCTGGGCGGGACAGGACTTTTGATCGTCGTCAGTGTTTCTTTGGATATTGTCCAGAGGATCGAGTCGCACCTTATTATGCGAAGCTACGAAGGATTCAGCTCGACCGGCAGGATTAAGGGGGCTTATACATGAGAATCGTTTTACTCGGTGCTCCCGGCGCTGGTAAGGGGACTCAGTGTAAAAAAATTGCAGAAAAATACGGTCTGGCGCATTTGTCGAGCGGCGATATTTTAAGACAGGAAAGGGCCGCAGGAAGCGAGCTTGGGAAAAAGGCGCAAAGTTATATGGATTCAGGTGCGCTTGTTCCGGATGAGCTGATTGTAGAAATGATGTCTGCGGCTATTAAAGGATTGTCTAACGGCGGTTTTGTGCTCGATGGATTTCCGCGGACGGTCAACCAGGCCGAGCATCTTGATAAGGCCCTGTCGAAAGACGGGCGGACAATTGATGGCGTGGTGAACCTGAAGGTTAGCGATAATGTAATCATAAAAAGGATTACAGGCAGAAGAAGCTGCGGCAAATGCGGTGCAGTTTACCACATTGAAAATATGAAGCCGAAAACCGCCGGTATATGCGATAAATGCGGCGGCAAGCTGGTTCAGCGGACGGATGATACAGAAAAGGTTGTTAAGAACCGGCTTGAAAATTATTATCTGCAGACCGCACCTGTGGTGGATTATTACAGAAAAAACAACACGGTTTATGACATTAATGCAGATAAAAGCCCGGACGAGGTCATCGCAGGGATTTTCAAGACGCTCGACGGACTTGGCGGCCTTAAAATGAAAAACGCAGGATGATTGACTGCGTTTGGAAATATATTAGAGAAATATGATTGATGGCTATAACGCTTAGAAGCCAACGTGAAATCGAATTGATTAGAAAAGCCGGCAGCGTTGTAGCAAATGTTCTTTCAAAATTAAATGAAATTGCCGGACCCGGCGTAAGTACCGGCCATCTGGACAGGGTTGCTCAGCAGATAACTGCCGAGGCGGGAGCCGAAAGCCTGTTCAGGGGCGTTGTTGCCTCGAACCCGCGGAACCCTTTTCCTGGTGCGATTTGTGCTTCGATTAATGAGCAGGTTGTTCACGGGATTCCGTCCGACAGCACAGTGCTGAAAAACGGCGACATCCTGAGCATCGATTTTGGGGCAAGGCTCGGTGGTTATTGCGGCGATGCAGCAATTACTGTTGCGATAGGTGAAATCTCGCAGATAAACCGCAGGCTGATTGATGTGACGAAAAAAGTCCTCGATATCGCGATTGAAAACGCAAGGCCGTCAGTGAAGTGGAGCAAAATCGCAGCCAAGATGCAGAAATATGCCGAAGACGCAGGGTTTTCCGTCGTAAGGGAGCTTGTCGGGCACGGTATAGGAACCCGGATGCATGAAGAGCCCCAGGTTCCGAACTTCGTCAGCAGCGAACTTTTGAAGAATGACATCCTTCTGACAGAGGGAATGGTCATTGCTGTCGAGCCTATGATTAATCTTGGGACAGCAGGGATTAAGACGCTCAAGGACGGCTGGACCGTCGTGACGAAAGATGGTAAATGTTCCGCTCATTTTGAGCATACGATAGCCATTGTTAAAAATGGTTGTGAGGTGTTGACGGCAAAATGAGGGCGGCTTAACAGGGCCGTTTGTCTCTATGCCAAAAAAAGATGCTATAAGGTTGCAGGCAAAAGTCCTCGAAGC
>JBFZBH010000366.1:0-2555 GCA_041308525.1 Phycisphaerae bacterium
CACCATTTACAATATTTGATTTACATAAAGGAACCCAAAAGACCACGAGAAACATAATAAAAATGACATAGTATCTTTTCATCATCATCTCCCTAACAGATAATTATCAAATTTATGGATAAAGACAGGGAATTTTGGGGAATGGTAAAACAGGATGTGCAGCTCTCTCATCACCTTCTCAAATCCTCACTTCTTCTCTAAGGCATACCAATGCCCGAATTAGTCTATTGACATTATAGACTTTTGACAACTCCAGTCAAGAAAAAAAATAATATTTTCCGCCAACATCTGATTTTTCCTTAACATATGCCCCATAAGGAATTAAAAACAGCAAATTGCCGCTAATCAGCCCGTATCTCCATATAAGTATTTTCCCCATTGAAAATTAGGAAATTTCCGTAATGCCGCCCTTATCTGCTTTCTGTAAAATTCATTAACTTCAAATGTTAAAAATTAACAGGACCTTATCTATTGAAAGGATTTTTTATGAAAACCTTAACCCTAACTCTTTTAATCGCCCTGCTCCTCCTAAATTGCAGCTGCAGGACAAAAACATCGGAATCAAACGAACCGTCTCAGGCACAAGCAGCATCAGCATCCCAGGAATCATCTAACCCGAATCCGGCATTAGCCGAAATGGTTAAAACAGCCCCCGATTTCACACTTCCGAACTATGATGGCAAAAATATCAGCCTCTCCGACTACAAAGGCAAAATCGTCGTCCTCGAATGGTTCAATTACGAATGTCCCTTCTCTAAATACCACCACGAAACCGTCCGCACTATGGCCCAGCTCGCCGAAAAATACAAAGATAAAAACGTCGTCTGGCTCGCCGTCAACAGCACCGGCCACGCATCAGCCGAAAAGAACAGGGAATTCGCCGACCAGTTCAAAACCCCCTATCCCATCCTCGGCGACTTCGACGGAACCGTCGGCCACCTCTACGATGCGAAGACAACGCCCCATATGTTCATCATAGATGCAAAAGGCAACCTCGTTTATAACGGCGCAATCGATAACGCCCCGCTCGGCAAACCAAAAGACAGCCTAATCAGCTATGTCGATAACGCCCTCACCGAACTGACCAGCGGCAAATCCGTCACCACCGCAAAAACCGATTCCTACGGCTGCACCGTTAAATATAGAGCTAAATAACCCCGCCGAATCTCCCGTGCCGCTGTGTCACAGACTGTAGCACGGCCATCTTGGCCGTGAATAAACTGTTCTGCGCTCCGTAGATAGGAAACTACTCGTAAGTTGTCAATTCCAATATTGCATACCTTTATATAATAAGCTAAACTTAACATCTATGAAAAAGGCGGATAACAAATTCATTCGAAAGGGAAAATTATGATCCTGATTATCATTACTTCTCTACTGAACATTCTTCTCTTTGTGCTTACCATAACTTTATTGATAAAAAATAATGTATCAGTAGAAGGGACTGAATTGCTGACAATTCTGCTTATGCTTGCAACTCCAATCGTAAATGTTATTGTCCTTTGGGTCTTGCGATTCAAAGGAGGAAACCAAAAAGGATCAATAAAAGATTTGCGAGTAAGGCTCGAAAGAATTGAAGCCGCCCTGAAACAAGAACCAGAAAAACCTTAACCGTTAATGCAGTCTGTCACACAATCAGCAATGAGCAAAGATATTACAATTTATTATCTCGAAATTACGAGCCGCACGCAGCTTCGCCCCAGCCGCACCAGCGACCCCAAATTCAAAATCAGCGAATGCATCGTAAAACAGCCGCAGCTCAACCGCTTCCTCTATTCTCTAATCGGTAAAGACTGGAACTGGCTCGATAAAGCCGCAGACCCCGACGAAAAATGGCTCGCCTACGTCAGCGACCCGAATCTGCGGACCTTCCTCGCATATTACGAAGACAGCATCGCCGGCTACTACGAATTGCAAAAGCAATCCGACAGTAATGTTCAAATATGTTACCTCGGCCTCGCCCACGGCTTCATCGGCAAAGGCCTCGGCGGCGCCTTGCTTACTCACGCAATCAGCTCCGCCTTCGACTGGGGCGCCTCCCGCGTCTGGGTCCATACCTGCACGCTCGACCACAAAAACGCCCTCGAAAACTACCTCGCCCGTGGTATGACACTCTATAAAACCGAAACAAAGAAAAACACTTCCCCCGAAGGAGAAAAAATCCAATGAGCACAAACTCCATAACCTCCTGCCTCTTGTGGCCCTTCAAAGCCGTCTGGAACCTCCTCACCCTCATCCTCAGCATCATAGGCCGCCTCCTCGCCGTCCTTCTCGGCCTGCTCCTTATGGTCCTCGGCATCATCCTCATCTTCACCGTCCTCGGCCTGCCCCTCGGAATCCCCCTCGCAATCCTCGGCCTTCTGCTGATGCTCCGCGGCCTCTTTTGAAAAAATTCATGCTTGTTTTTCCCCGCGATTTTTCCTATAATACCCCCTGAAAAGCTCGAAACTGTTTATTGTTTTCTTTTTTCCTTCTCGAAGGAAGAAATGGAGCCATTATGAATCCGAAAAGTCATCTTTCAGTCGCCCTAATCCTCTCTATTCTTTTGTTAATCA
>JBFZBH010000367.1:0-2551 GCA_041308525.1 Phycisphaerae bacterium
ATTTTCCGTTCGATTCATGCAGGATGCTGGCAAGCAGCCGTTCCGAAGGCAAGACAATCGAATTTAAGGGAAAAGAATATATCGTCGAGCAGATGACAGATAAAAGCTTCGATGGGGTGGATATTGGTTTATTTAGTGCCGGAGGTTCCCGCAGCAAGGAATTTGCACCAGCAGCCGTTAAGGCCGGTGCCGTCGTCGTGGATAATTCTTCAGCATTTCGTATGGACCCGAATGTCCCGCTGGTTATTCCGGAAATCAATCCCGAAAAAATTAAGGAGAACAAGGGTATAATCGCAAATCCGAACTGCTCAACGATTATTGCTATAGTTCCGGTCTGGCCGCTGCATAAGGCAAATCCCGTCAAGCGAATGGTTGTCAGCACATACCAGGCCGCAAGCGGTGCTGGTATGTCCGCAATGCTTGAGCTGGAAGAGCAGACACGCGAAATGCTTTCAGGCAAAAGGCCTACAATCAAGGTCCTACCCTATCAGCTTGCGTTTAATCTCTTCTGCCATAATTCGAAAATCGGGCCCGACGGATACAACGAGGAAGAAGTTAAAATGGTCAATGAGACTCGCAAGATTTTCGATTGCCCGGATATAGCAATCACCTGCACCTGCGTCCGTGTGCCGGTCCTCCGTGCCCACAGCGAAAGCATCAATCTCGAATTTACCGACCCGATTACGCCAAAAGAGGTAAGAGAGCTGCTCGAGACCGCACCGGGTGTCGGAATAATCGATGACCAGCAGGCCAATCGCTTCCCGATGCCGATTGATGCAACCGGCAAAGATGATGTTCTTGTCGGCAGAATCAGACAAGACCACTCGATTCCGGACAACCGCGGTATAAATATCTGGGTCGTAGGCGACCAGCTTCGCAAAGGTGCAGCATTAAATGCTATACAGATTGCAGAAAAGTTGCTTTAATTGCCCTTTATGGGTATCCGAAATATAAAACTCACCATTCAATACGATGGAATAAATTATCACGGCTGGCAGTTTCAGCCGGACAAAAGGACCATCGAAGGCGAATTGACCCGGGCAATCTGTGAGCTTATCGGCAGGAAAATCCATGTCTGCGGTGCAAGCAGGACCGATGCGGGCGTAAGTGCGCTCGGACAGGCCGCCCTCATACAGATAGACAGCCCCATCCCCACTAAAAATCTTGCCAGGGCCATAACTGACAGGCTTCCGATTGATATAACTGTAACCGAAGCTTCGGAAGTTCCTTTCGGTCTGGATATTATCGGCGGAGCAAAACGAAAGCTCTATCGCTATACAATTTATACAGCAATTGCCCGGCCTGTTCTCAACAGGCACTGCTGGCATATTCCTGACAAGCTCAATGTCGAATCTATGAAAAAGGCAGCCGCACTCCTCGTCGGGACAAAAGATTTTAAATCCTTCGCTGCTGCCGATGATAAGCGGCAGGAGACTGTCCGTACTCTTTACCGTGTGGATATTTCCAGTGACAATGATTACATTTTCGTTGATGTTGAGGGCAATTCTTTTCTATATAATATGGTAAGAAATATTGTCGGCACCCTCGTTGAATCGGGAGTCGGGAGAATGAAGCCGGAAAAGATAACTGAGATACTCGAAGCAAAAGACCGCCGCGCCGCAGGCCCCATCGCTCCCCCCGAAGGCCTTTGCTTGATATGGATAAAATACTGAAAAGAATAATAGATTTTAATATAATGTCGATTTGTTTTTATATACTAATTTAAAAGTTGAGGTCACAAATAGTGATCTCAAGATTGGATTCAAAGGCAATATGATTATATAAAAAGTATATAGTAAATTCTGATGAGGTAACAATTTAATGAGTAGTTCATTGTCAACTATATTATCAAACGCCTTTGCTATCAAATTGACACCCGAGTTAATTGATTGGATTGACAATGAAAAATGGAAGAAATCTTATCCTATTGAATTTGGAGAACCAATTAATCCTAACATAATATCAGAAATGATATGGGGAGGTCTTATGTTGCCCGACACTCTTCCTATCTTGGGTAACGGTTGCGGAGATTGTATTTCTATTAGATTCAATCAAGATGGTTCAACAAGGGAATTTGTTAAATGGCTTCATGAAACCTGTGAATGGAATCCCGCCGGACAATCTCTCAGTGAAATTGTTCTTTTTGAATCCGCAATAAGAATTTTAGAAGAAAATTTTGAAATAGACAATATCTTTTCAGATTACGATTATATTAAATGGGCAATTGAATGGTCAGGACTTAATGATTTCGAAAAATCACAGCTTAAGAATTTATTTTTTTCGAAAAAACCATTTGATTTAAGTGACCTTTTACAACGGGGGTTCCCTAATATACCGGTCCATAAAGCTCTTGTAAAAAAATTTCTTGAAACCGGCTTAGACGCTTTATCAAAAGAACGAGGCGGCTTAAATATTTCAAAAAAAATTGGAGTTAGTTGGGATACATTTAAAATATGGTTATATGACCCGAGATACATCCCGCCCCAATACCTTTCTAAATTATCTACATCATTTAAGATGTCTGAAGATACTCTTATTCATCAAGACTGGT
>JBFZBH010000368.1:0-2549 GCA_041308525.1 Phycisphaerae bacterium
TGGTTTTGCAATTTGGTGTTCGAAAACGTTCAGTTTTTCGTTTTCGAGAGAGCGGACTTTGCCGCCGCAGATATAAACCGGATGACCATCTGTGACAACGGAAGAGAGCGCCTTGATGGCAGTAATTATCTTTTCATCATTCATCGGCGGCCAGTCATCAATTCGGGGGATTCTTCCTTCGCCTATGAGGCCGGATATTGTCTCTCGCACAAGCTCGATATTAAGCGGCTCGATTTCTTCATCATTCATAACTGCCCAGAATGCAGGCCAAAGAAGATTGTGCGGAGCAATTTTGCCGTTTGAATCTTTTGCAAAGACAACTGAAACGATGTGCGGAAGAATATAATCGTTTGCATCGGCTCCGTAAGTACCGAGGGCGTGGGCGCGGGATGTTTTGACACGGCCTGTTTGCATATCAGGCCAGGGACCGGAGTGACAAGCAGTGCAGGAAAGCTTATCAAAATGAATGGGAGGTATTCCTGGATGCTTTGGCAATGGAGCTGCCAGGTATCCTGCAGAAGGGACAGGTTTTGATTTGTCACCGAGATGACATGCTGTGCAGGAGACAGCCGAAGCATAAGGATTGGAACTTGCGAGTGATTCACCTTCGTAGCTTCTGATTATATTATGTTCGATTGAGTTAAAATGACAGGAGACACAGGTTAAACCAGCAGCAAGATGAATATCTGCATTAAGCTGTGATTGTTTCGGCTCAATGACGTTTCGGGTGTGACAGAAGTTGCATCTGGAGTCGAGGATATTTTTAGAGACTTCGAAAAAGATGCGATTTTTATGGTCAAAGATATTTTTATCGTAATAAATGACCGGCGCATCAGGTCCATACTCCGGCATAAGGGCCGGTGCATTAAAGTCGTAGCCGGAAGGAAGTTTTGCGACCATTCCGTCAACGGAAGCAAATTCACTCGCGGAAGCAGCAGCCCATCGCCAGTTCTGACGAGTAACCTGGTCGGCGAAATCAGCCTGATCGTACGCGGGGTTACGGCTGTGACAGGCAAGGCAGTTAATCTCAAGTCTTCCTGCAAGCTGCTGACGGATTTGTTCATCGGGGCCAAGGCTTACTAATTCGCCGCAGCCGCCTCCGGGAATCTGGCGTCCGAAAACGAGTGTGAAAAGCCAGGGGCTTAGACCTAATTGCTCAGGCTTAAATGTCCCCGGCCAGTTGCGATACGAGATAGGAATCTGGGTGGCTGTTGAAGCATCAGCGAAAATCCATGGCTGGCCGGGCCTGCCGGGATTGACATTCGGGTCAACAGCATTAAAGTGCCATCCGCTATGAATCTTTCTGTAGTCGTGACAATCGCCGCAGGTAGCACGCGTTGAAAAAGGAGCAAGTGGATTATCGGAGGGAAGAATTTTGCGGCCTCTTTCATCGAGCAATGGAATAAGATGGACAGCTTCGGTCAGAGAGCCGCTATTGATATCACCTATAAAACGCTGATACGAACCGGCGGCAGCGAAGCCGCTAAATATCAACAGATAGAGAACAGAATTGCAGAGAAATCCTTTTTTCAAATAATGACAATCCTTTATATTGCTGCGAATTCTTCGGGTTTAAACATTAACTTTTTGGCTTCAGCGACAGCCTCATTAACTTTTAACACAGTAACAGCGGTTTCATAACCTATATCAGCAGGACAATTAAGCTTTTCTGTGCCTCTGACGGCATTAAAGAAATTCTCAAGGTGCGGCTGATGATAAGGCTTGCTAAGGATTATCGGCAAATCATATCGCGGCGGCACAGGAGATTCGCGAACATCAACGATGGCTCCGCTTTCGGGGTCGATGATCTGCGGACACAGGCAATCTTTGATGCATTTTTTCTTGGCTTCTTCGAGACACTTGATTTCCGCATCACACTGTTTGTAGAGGACGCCGTTACTTACCCATTTGTCCCATTTTTCGGCAGCAACCCACGTCTCACGGTAAATGCTTCCGCGGTTCGAAGCCTCGGAAATTACGAGAGTGCCTTCATCGCCCATAAAACTTTCGAAGTAACCATTGCTGCTGTTTGTGGTGCCCGTTTGATAAAAGGCACGGACAGGCCCTGCGGGAGTCTGGTATTCATAGACAGCAAGAACAATATCATACCACTGATGTGTTTTCGTATCGTAATAATCAGTCCCTCCGGAAGCGATGACCGAGACCGGCCGGGACTTCAGAAACCAGTTGTAAATATCTATCTGGTGAGAGCCGAGGTCAACGATTGGACCGCCGCCGAGGTTTTTGAACCAGCGCCAGTTGAGGAACTGGTGCATCGATTCGAAACCATTTTTTTCAAGAGTTGCCTGGTCGATGTAATATTTTTGCGGGATGTCACGGTCGAGGCAGGCCTGCTTGCTTCTGTTCCACTGGCCGTTGATTGTCGTAATTCTCCCGAGAAGCAGCGACTGCTCGATAATTTTTTCGTAGGCATAGATATATCGCGGATTGCTTCGTCGCTGGTGGCCGATTTGGAGGAGTTTGCCGGTTTTTTTAGCAGCTTCGGCCATATCTTCGGGGGCCATGAATTGTCCTTTTTTAATATTTAC
>JBFZBH010000369.1:0-2545 GCA_041308525.1 Phycisphaerae bacterium
ATTGGTTCCTGCCACTGTTCAAAATACCGAAGAAGCCAAAAAAATTCTCGAAACCGATAAAGACGTCGATGGTTACGTCGTGTATATGCTTGGTATTTGGACGGGTGCACCGCAGGTAATTGCCTCCTGCGGCAAGCCTGTGATATTTGTAGACGACCTTTATGGAGGCAGCGGTGAATTCCTCGTCGCCTATTCTGAGGCTAAAAAGAATGGCCTGAAAGTTGCTGCAGTTTCATCATCAGATTTCAATGATGTCGTAAAAGCAGTCAATATTTTCGAGTGTCTCAAAAAATTGCGATCATCGGTCATTTTGAATGTCGGCGGCGGATGGGGTAACAGCCCCGAATCAATTGAAAATGTCTTCGGGACAAAAGTAAAATTTATTCCTTTTGAAGAGCTTGACGCCCTTTACAAAAAAGCCGACCGCAAGGAAGCAAAGAAATGGGCCTCCCGCTGGATTAAGAGCGCCCGCAAAGTTGTAGAGCCTTCAAAGCAGGTGATTGAAGATTCCGCAGCTATGTATCTGGCTATGAAGCAATTGATGGAGCAGAATTCTGCTGAAGCCATTACCGTAAACTGCCTTGGCGGCTTCTATGGCGGAAAGATTTTGGCATATCCCTGTCTTGGTTTCTGCCAGTTCAATGACGAACTCAAAGTCGGTGCCTGTGAATCGGACCTGACTTCAACTCTAACGATGCTGATTATGACTTACCTTACGGGCAGACCGGGATTTATTTCCGACCCTGTTATCGATACCTCGAAAAATCAGATAATCTATGCCCACTGTGTTGCCCCTACAAAAGTTTTTGGTCCGGAAGGTCGCTCCAGTCCTTATCACATACGCAGCCATTCGGAAGACCGCAAAGGGGCGGCCCTAAGGTCTCTGCTTCCCTTAGGCGAAATTGTTACGAATCTCGAATTCAACTGTGAAAAACGCCAGGTTCTGCTCCATATGGCAAAAACCGAAGCAAATATCGATGAGGACAAGGCCTGCCGCACAAAACTTGCTGCTCAGCCGATTGGTGATATAAACAAGCTTATGAATTATTGGAATGAATGGGGCTGGCACCGCGTTACCGTCTTCGGGGACCACAAGCGTTCCGTTGAGAATCTCGCAGCGATGCTTGGCTTCGGAGTGGTTGAGGAAGCATAATTAACAGTTAAATAGAGTATGAAATAAACTTAGTTTTGAAAAAAATAAGCATTTTTGTATAATAAAAATTTCAGTATTTTTTGTTTATGATTTTTTGTTCTGTGTAATTCGGAGCATGGAAAGAGACCTATGGCAAATTTAAATCGTCGTAAATTTCTAAAACAATCAGCATCTCTCGGTTCAGCCCTGTTAACATTTCCCTATATCATTCGCTCATCTGCCCTCGGCGCAGATGCACCGAGCAATCGAATCGTGATGGGTGCAATCGGTGTCGGCAGCATGGGAATGGGCGACCTCCACGCCTTCCTCGGCAAAAGAGAAGTCCAGATGGTTGCGGTCTGCGATGTGGATGCACGTCATCGAAACGGGGCAAAAGAAGCTGTTGACCGCGCCTATGGGAATAATGATTGCAAGGCATACCTCGATTTCAGAGAACTTCTTGGCAGGGGCGACCTCGATGCTGTTATGCTCGCTCTGCCTGACCACTGGCACGGAATTATCTCTGTCGAATCTGTTAAGGCAGGCCTCCATGTCCATGGACAAAAACCCCTCGCAAGGACCATCAAGGAGGGCAGGGCAATCAGCGACGCCGTCAAGCGTTACAACGTCATCTGGCAGACCGGCAGCCAGCAGCGTTCCGATTGGCAGTTCCATCGTGCCTGCGAGCTTGTCATTAATGGGAGGATCGGCAAGGTCAACTATGTCGAAGTCGGACTTCCCAACGGAGGACAGGGTCCCGTCAGAAACATCGAAGCCGTTCCCGATGGTCTCGACTGGGACTTCTGGCTCGGCCCCGCACCAGCCGTTCCATTCAGGGGCGTCTGTCACTGGGACTGGCGTTGGATTCGCGACTATTCCGGCGGCCAGCTAACCGATTGGATAGGCCACCATCTCGACATTGCTCACTGGGGTCTCGGTCTCGACCGAACTGGACCTGTCGAAATCGAAGGCAGGGGAGTATTCCCCAAAGACGGCATCTTCGATACCGCTATGGAATACAGAATCATCTGTAAATACGCAAATGGCGTCGAAATTCTCATCGCTAACGAGTCTCAGCAGCCAAAGAGAATGGGAACAGTCTGGTATGGCGATAAGGGTTGGATTTATGTTGACCGCGCAGGATTGTGGGCTTCTGATGAAAAAATCCTCAAAGAAACAATCGGACCTGAAGAGATACACCTTTATAACAACCGAGACCACAAACAGAATTTTCTCGACTGCATCAAAACAGGACGCGAAACTATCTGTCCTGCAGAAATTGCTCACCGCTCGGTCAGCGTAGGTCTCCTGGGCGAAATCGCTATGCTTACCGAACGGAAATTGAAATGGGACCCTGAAAAAGAGATTTTTATCGGTGAAGATAATGCCAATCGTTTCCTTTCACGTGCAATG
>JBFZBH010000370.1:0-2543 GCA_041308525.1 Phycisphaerae bacterium
CACATCGCATTGCACGCCGCGTGGCACTGCATGCTCTGCCGCATAATCTGGCTGTGCACGCTCGGCCCTTTCTGCTTTGCATTATAAAAAGATTGAAAAATGCACCTGACACTCCTTTTATAAAGCTCCCTGTAAATCTCCGGAAACCGCACGTCGAAACAAATCAAAAGCGAGCATTTTACTCCATTTATCATAAAAAACACAAATCTGTTTCCCGGTGTATATCGGTTCATCTCGGCCTTCATGCAAAATCTCTTATCGTATCTCTCGACAATTTTCCCATCCGGCCCAATCAGATAAAGGCTCTGGTGCGGCTTCTCTGGATTACCCGCCCGATGCGCACTTCCCAAAACCACCGAGATTCTTTTCTTCGCCGCAGCCGACTGAATTCTTCTCGTCTCCCTTTCCAGCAAATCCCAATCGTAATCAACGAAGTTGGCAAAATCCACCCCTGCATAACCCGATAGTGCCGATTCCGGAAAATGCACAATCTCAGCGCCTGCCTTTGCCGCCTTTTCGATAAACCGGCAAATCTGCCCGCTGTTGCGCCTTATCGACGAACCCACCGCAAACTGACACGTCGCAATTTTTATTGTCCCCTGCCCCATAAAATTACTCAAGCCCCAAACTCTCTTCCAGACCAAAAAGTATGTTCATGTTCTGTATTGCCTGGCCGGCTGCACCCTTCACAAGATTATCTATCGCCGAAAACACCACAATCCTTCCCTTAACAAAGGCCGGGCTAATATGACAATAATTTGTCTTCGCCACATCCTTCACAGCAGGCGACCCCTTTACAATCTGCACGAAACGCTCGCCCTTGTAAAAATCCTTATAAAGCGACACCAATTTCGCACCATCGACATTCCCCTTCGGCTGGCAGTAAACGCTCGAAAGAATTCCCCTGTCGAATGGCCCCGCATGCGGCTGAAATAAAATCTGGACCTTCTCTCCTGCAATGTCACCAGCAACCTGCTCCATCTCAGGCGTATGTCTGTGCGTCCCGATTCCGTATGGAAAAATATTCTCATTCATATTTGGAAAATGAAATTTTGCCGATGGATTCCTCCCCGCCCCGGAAATACCCGTGACAGAATTGACAATAATCGTCTGCGTATCAATCATCTTTTCCTTCAATAACGGCGCAAGTGCCAGAGTCGCCGCTGTCGGAAAACACCCAGGATTGGCCACCAAATCTCTTCCCTTAATCTGCTCACGAAATAATTCAGGCAGACCGTAAACCGCCTTCGCCAGATTAACTGTATCCGTATGTTTGACCTCGTAAAATTTTTCGTAAACAGCCGTATCCTTAATTCGATAGTCCGCGCTGAAATCAACAACCTTCAATCCCGCCGCCAACAGCTTCGGCACAAATCCCATCGAAACTTTGTGCGGAAGACAGCACAGCGCCGCATCCGCCAGTTTTGCCGCTTTCTCCAAATCCAGCGGCACCACATCAAGCTCGCAGCGCCCCTTGAACTGCCCGAACATATCACTAATCTTTCCGCATTCTTCCGGAAGCGCAGATAAATACGTCACCTTCGCCTCAGGATGACGCAAAATTATCTCTATCGAATCCGCTCCCGTGTAACCGCTCGCCCCGATTATCGCAACCCGTATCATTCTTTACTCCTTATTTTTTTATATCCTTCATCCGCCGAACGTTCGGTGGAATTTTTCTAAATTCTCAATTCTGCATTCTTAATTCTAAATTCTTCAGTCTGTCAGCCCGATTCTCTCGACCGCCTTTATCTGCCTTGCTTCGCTCAGCATCAGAACTGCTGCCGAACAGATAATTATAAGCGCCGCTCCCGATAACGACAACCACGAAAAGCCCTCCGTAAACAAAATCAGCCCCGCTGCATAATCCAAAACCGCCTCCAGCAATCCCAGAATCGACCCCACCCTTACAGGCAGATACTTATATCCCTGCGTCATCAATAGCTGCCCCGCTGCAGCTGCAATCCCTATCAGCAAAAGCATCGTGACATCCTTCGCATCGAGCTGCCATTCCCCTATATTCGCCGGAACTACCACCAGCCAGAATCCCACAATGCACTGTGCAAAAAATATCGCATACGAATCATCCGTCTGGTGCAGCTTGCGGATTATCACTATCGTCAGCCCCGACACGACACCGCAGGCAACTGCCAGAAGCTCATAAACCCCGAAGCTCCCGAAAATAGAAAGCGACCCGTTGTTGCCCGCACTCAGTAAGTATATCCCCACAAAACTTCCCGCAACCGCAAAAATCCCTGCCGGCCTCATCTTCTCCTTCAATAGTATCGCTGCAAACATGCACGCAAATACCGGATACGTGCTTATCAAAACCATCCCCCTGCTTATCCCTATCTTTACTATCACAAGAAACGTTACGTAAATCCCAACGCCCCCCAAAAGACCGCGAATAAATAAAAGCTTCGTATTAACAAACCGAAGCCGCATCCTCCCCGACATCGCCGCGCTTCCCATAAGTGCCAGACCCACAACGAATCTGAAAAGACTCGTCTTCGTGGCATTGATGTCACTGACATACCGAACCA
>JBFZBH010000371.1:0-2938 GCA_041308525.1 Phycisphaerae bacterium
ACTTTTACGGGAGTGGTTGATTTCTCGACCGACAGCGGCTCATCTGCCAGAATCTTCGATTTCAGCAGAACCACAACTATATATATGTACCTGTGCCCGCGCACGGGGACCAGCGGCCCGATGCAGTTTGCGATAACCGTTTCAGGAAGCGCTGGCGAGCAGAAAGTCACAGCCGCCTCCTCGATGCCTTCGGGCGTTCATCACGTTGCAGTTACAATTAATGCTGATGCAGACACAGCAACGATGTATCTTGACGGTGTGCCTGTCGGTTCGAACAGTTCAGTGACACGAACGCCTTCGAGCCTTGGA
Source organism: Phycisphaerae bacterium (assembly GCA_041308525.1). Lineage (GTDB taxonomy): Bacteria > Planctomycetota > Phycisphaerae > Sedimentisphaerales > Anaerobacaceae > Fen-1359. The sequence continues at coordinate 310 of JBFZBH010000371.1, forward strand.
ACCACTACAAAAAATTATCTCGGCAAGTCGCAGTTTACTGCAGACGGGTATTTGAAAGGTGCAATCGCCGATTTTCGCATATACGACTTTGCACTCTCAGCCGAGCAGGTCGAGATTCTTGCACAGGGTTCATCTTACTCTCCTGCTGATTTCGATATGAACACAACTGTAGATTTCATAGACTTTGCTGCATTTGCGAACTGCTGGCTGGAATAAAAGAGCGATGATGCCTTTTTTAAATATGTTTTTGAATGTTTTACACATTCAAAAACATATTGGAATCCGTTATATTATGCCGTATTACTTGGTGATGAAGGAAAAATTGGCTTGACTTAAATTATCATAACCTGATATAATATTAAAAGCCGATATAATTTGGGATGGGCTGAATTGAAATAAATAAATTAAGGGAGAAATAAAATGAAAAGACAGGCGTTTACTCTTGTAGAGCTTCTTGTGGTGATTGCTATTATAGCTCTATTGATGTCAATATTGATGCCTGCGCTGAGGCTTGCAAGAGACCAGGCGATGGTGGCGGTTTGCTCAAATAATATTCATCAGCAGCTTATAGGTTTTATGTGTTATGCCGGAGAATACAATAACAAGGTGTTCGGTGATACCGGCTGGCTTGACGGGACGGACAGATGGAAATATAAACCGTTAATGAAATGTATGAGCCTTGAAGTAGAAGGCAGCATTATAAACAACATCGGCTCAGTGCCTCGCACGCAAGCAGACATACCGGCGCCTGATGTATTTTACTGCCCCTCGAATAAAAGCAGGACCGGTGATAGGAGGCAGTGCTGGTGGGACTTTGATGTTTGCGGTACCGGCCGGGCCCCGTGGCGCATCATAGGTTACCTTTGGATACTCGAGAATGACACCGGAACAGCACCTAAGCAGAAAATCCTGGGTGATGAGAATAAACAATGGGTCACAAGATTGGATGTTAAAAATGCTGCCAACGTGGAGCTTGTTACTGATATTGCATACGCCGATAGAACGACAGGTCAGTTTGATATTATGCTTTCGGGAGGCAGCGGCGGCACAGGACCGGGAATGGCAGAAACTTCAAGCCATGTAAAAAATTCCAAGGTATTATTCGGGATGAACATCGGTTTCTGTGATGGTCACGTCGAATGGAGGCCTTTCAATCAGATGCAGCACAGATGGTCGTGGGGCAGCGGTCCAAATAACTGGTGGTAAAAACATAAATTTGTTTTTCAGCGACTGGACAGATTAGCGGTTGTTATTGCATCTGCAAGGTTAAGTGTTCCTTCGTAAAGCGCCCTTCCAATAATTGCCCCTTCGATATTTCCGAGTGCAATAAGGTTCTGAATGTCTTCGATAGTGTTTATTCCGCCTGAAGCAATTACAGGTTTATTGACGGCATCGGCGATTTCTTTTGTGCGCTTAAGGTTTGGGCCTGTCATCATCCCGTCTTTGCTTATGTCGGTAAAGATAATTGCGGCTATCGCAAGCTTTGAGGCATTGGCTGCAAATTCAAGAATTGTCTGCTGAAGCTCTTTTGTCCAGCCTTCGGTTGATACTTTAGTTCCTTTCGCATCGAGCCCGAGAGCAATTTTGGCGGGAAATTTTTTCGTCATTTCACTAAACCAGCCGAAATCTGTAACTGCCTTTGTGCCGATTATCACGCGTTCTATGCCGATATCGAGCAGTTTTTTTATTGACTGCTCATCCCTGATTCCGCCGCCGACTTCGATTTTAAGGTTTTCTGTTATTGCTATTTTTTGGATAGTTTCAGTATTGACAGGTCTGCCGAGCCGCGCGCCGTCGAGGTCAACGATGTGCAGCCATTTAGTGCCTTGTGCAGCAAACTGCAGGGCCTGTTCGACAGGATTATCGTTATAGTTAATCTGCCTGTCGTATTTACCCTGTATAAGCCTGACGCACTTGCCATCTATCAAATCTATCGCCGGTATTATGTACATTCTCAAACCTTTTATTAAAGCAATCTAACAGGGCGGATTCTAACAAATATTGCTGTCATTTAAAAGGTTTTTGATTAAAATGTCATATTCAGCGTTCAAGCTCATAAGTTTGAATCCGTTTTTGGGTGAGTAATTTGAAAAGAAAAAATAATAAGGCTATTCTGACAGATACCTCCGGTGAAGCAGCCGATGTTTATTACGGGGTCCTTCGCAAATTAGGCCCTGTACGGCGCGCACAGATGAGTTTTCAATTGAGCGATAATCTAAGACGGATTGTTATAGACGGCATTCGTTATCGGCATCCTGAATATAATCAGAAAATGGTCACACGAGAGCTTTTTCGCCTGATGTTCGGCGATGCTCTCTTTAAAGAGGTTTGGAGCAGGATAAAAGGCCTTGAAGAGAAGCGCTTATTCAGAAACAGGGATATGGCTGTGAGAAAGACAAAACACTTGCTTGATGCACTGAAAAGAAAGGCCATCGTCGTGGAGCTCGCTTCTCACCTGCGGGAAACCCATGGCGAACTGCTCGCTGCATATCTGTTCGGCACCTTTGCCACCCAGGAACCATTTTCGGACATCGATCTGGGGGTCCTGCTCCAACAGGAGGTCGGCTCCCCCGTGGAATATGAGCTGAGCCTGGAGATTGAGTTGGAGAGGATCGCTAAAAAACCCGTA
>JBFZBH010000372.1:0-2541 GCA_041308525.1 Phycisphaerae bacterium
AGCAACAATCGCGCTCTTGACGACCATATACGGAATCTCTGTAATAACGATTCTGTCCTTGCCGCGGCTGCTCTGCTCGATATCCACCTCAGCGCGAATTGTAAGGTGCCCCTTGCCTGTTGAATATGCCTCGACAATCCCTTTCCTCCCGCAGATATTGGCGCCTGTCGGAAAGTCCGGCCCCGGCAGAACCTTCATTATGTCCTTGAATCCGCAGTCAGGGTCGTTAATAACCAAAAGCAAAGCGTCGCAAATCTCACCGATATTATGTGGCGGTATATTCGTCGCCATTCCAACCGCAATTCCCGTTGACCCGTTCACAAGAAGGTTAGGGAATTTCGAAGGCAGGACCGTCGGCTCCGTTCGTGTCTCATCGTAGTTTGGTACGAAGTCAACCGTATCGCTTTTGAGGTCCTCAAGCATATCAATCGCTGCAGATGTCAGCCTTGCCTCAGTATATCTCATAGCAGCCGGCGGGTCGGCATCGATGCTCCCGAAGTTGCCCTGCGGGTCAACAAGGGTATAGCGCATATTCCAGTCCTGGCCAAGCCGCACTAAGGTACCATACGTAGCCTGGTCGCCGTGCGGATGGTAATTACCGCTCGTATCGCCGACGATTTTAGCGCATTTTCTATGCTTGCTTCGAGGCCCCAATCCAAGGTCGTTCATAGCGACCAAAATGCGTCTCTGTGAGGGTTTAAGGCCGTCCCGGACATCGGGCAGCGCACGCGAAACGATTACGCTCATCGCGTAATTCAGATAGGAATTCTTCAGCTCATCGAGGATTTGAATGTCCTCGAAACGCTCCTGTATTTTCTCGGGTTCTTTCATAAATCTTTGGCTTCCATACCAAAAAGTAACGTCAAAAATCAAAGCCTACAAATTAACCTCAAAGGCCGAAAAAGTAAAGAAATAATTTCCAAAAGAAGCCATCAAAATTGCAGGTTTTTGTGATTAAAATAGACCTGACTTTTTTCTGTATCCGATTTTTCCAGATTGAAGAGGCTGCAGAGCCTATTTCGGTCTTCTTAATAAATCAGATATGGCTTTGATGTGCTCAGGGGCAGTGCCGCAGCATCCCCCGAGAATATGAACTCCTGTGTTATAGACCTCGTTCATAATGGCTGCGAAATCATCCGGCAGAACTGTATAAACGACCTTGCCTTTGACAAGCTGAGGCTGGCCAGCGTTAGGTTCGGCAAACACTACCGTGTTATCGCCAATACCGTTGGCAGCAGCAACGAACTCTTTACCGATAGTTGCAAGGTCACCAAGCGGAATCGAGCCGCAGTTAAAACCGATTGCATCAACACCCAGAGAAACCATAGTTGAAACTGCAGCCCAGACATCAACCCCCATCGATGTCTTAAAGCCCGACGCAGTTCTATCGAAAGACATCGAGGCGAAAACAGGCAGCCCGCCGCTGACGGACTTTACGCCCTCTATCGCAGCCGCCATCTCATCGATAGCAGTCATTGTCTCTATGACGAAACCATAAACACCAGCTTCGAACAGGACAGATGCCTGCTCCCTGTAAACCGCCCTTACATCAGCAGGTTTCAATGTTCCAATAGGTTCGAGAAAATCTCCCGTTGGGCCGATATCGCCGAGAACATATTTCGTATCACCTGCTGCCCTTTGGGCAATTGAAACCGATGCCTTGTTTATTTCAACAACCTTATCATCAAGTTTGTGCCTTCGCAGCGCAATCTTATTAGCACCGAAAGTATTTGAAATAATACAATCGCTTCCCGCCTGAAGATACGAAAGATGTATCTGGTAAACAATTTCTGCAGAACTGATGCTGGCATAGTCCATACACCCGGAAATTCCCCTGGCAATCAGCTGTGTCCCCATCGCACCATCAAGAAGCAGTAATCTTTCGGTCATTTTTTTCTTCAAATCTGTTTTTCCGGATGTTCCGTTCATTTTTACCTCTCAATCTTTTTACTGTTCCACTGCCTCGCCGTTTACGAGCCTGTAAATATTTTCATAGCCTTTTATATCCTGCGGCCGGTTAAAAAATACCTTGCGGCTTTCATCTGTGAAAGAAGCCGCTTTAATCGAATCGAAATCCAGCCTGAAGGACTGCTCCTTGTTGTCGTCATCAACACCTGTTATCTCTACCCTGTCGGGAAACAGAAATTCCTTTGAAACAGGCGTAGAATAACTTAATTTCACAACAAAAGCAATCCTGCTGTTCTCGTCAAAATATTCGATTCTTCTTATGCGATAGTCGCAGTTATAAATATATACTTTCTTTACCAGCCTTTCACCTTCCCTCTGGACAAGCACATCGAACGGACCTTCTCTAACCAAAGACAAGGGTTGCAAATCATCGGTTCGCAAATTCCCGAAGGCCTCAAGCAGGCTGCCTGGCCCTATTGTCATATCATCGAGCGCTCCCTGCTCTGACCATAACCCCCATACAAAACTGCTGCCAAACTCTTTTGGTTTCAGTGCAATCCAGAATTCATTCTTATTGCAGCCGATATCGAGTGCCCGAGGATTAAAGGGGATTTCTCCGTGAAGTCGAATTGC
>JBFZBH010000373.1:0-2532 GCA_041308525.1 Phycisphaerae bacterium
GAGAAAAGTATGGCCACAAAGGTAGCGATTAATGGTTTCGGCCGAATCGGCAGAACCGTAGCACGAATTTTAATGGAAAGAAAGTCTTTGGAACTGGTCGCGGTAAACGATCTTTCCGATGCAGCCAGCCTGGCTCATCTGTTCAAGTATGATACAGTAATGGGTCCATGGAAAGGCACGGTTGCGGCGAAGGAAGGTGAGATTGTTATTAACGGCAAGAGCGTAAAGATTCTCGGCGAAAAAGACCCGACGAAACTTCCCTGGAAGGATATGGGCGTATCAGTAGTTGTCGAGTCAACAGGAATTTTCCGCAGCAAGGAATCACCGAAGGGCGGCTACGGCGACCATTTGAAGGCCGGAGCAAAGAAGGTAGTGCTGACGGTCCCGGCAAAGGACGAAATCGATGCGATGGTTGTCCTTGGCGTGAACGATGAAGCACTGACAAGCAAGATAAGCTGTGTTTCGAATGCAAGCTGCACGACAAACTGCCTTGCACCGCTTGCAAAGGCTTTGCACGAAGGAATCGGCATTGAAAAGGGCCTGATGGTGACAGTGCACGGATACACAAATGACCAGAGGATAGCTGATATGATTCACAAGGACCTTCGCCGAGCAAGGGCGGCAGCGATGAATATTATCCCGACGACAACCGGTGCTGCAAAGGCAGTCGGAAAAGTCATTCCATCCCTCAACGGCAAGCTCGACGGCTATGCACTGAGAGTTCCGGTAGTTGACGGAAGCTGCGTCAACCTTGTTGCGGTAATGAAGAAGGAAACGAGCGTCGAAGAAGTCAATGCTGCAGTAAAGAAGGCAGCCGAAGGCCCGATGAAGGGCATTCTGGAATACTGCAATGAGCCTATCGTAAGCAGCGATATCATCGGCAATCCTGCATCGAGCATTTTCGATTCTCTGTGCACGATGGTCAAGGGCAATATAATTCAGGTTGTCAGCTGGTATGATAACGAGTGGGGATACTCGTGCAGAACAGTTGATATAATGGAAAGACTGGCGAAAATATAACGGTAATCAGGCCGGCTGTTTCTAAAAATTTGAATTTCAAAATCGAATTCGAAATTTAAGGTTTTTCAGAAGAAAGCAGGTGCTGAGTTATGGATAATAATCGGCAGGAACAGATACTTGTTCTAATCAAGCCGGATGCGCTTAAGAATTCGCTGACGGGATTTATTTTTTCCCAGTTGTCGGAATTTCACACAGGTGCGAGGTTCGCTGCTGCCAAAGTTGTGAATGTCACCAGGTTTCTTGCCCAAGAGCATTATGCCGAGCACCGGGGAAAGGTATTTTTCGAGCCGCTGATAGACTTCATAACCGGCAAATTTCATTATCCTGAAGAGGAAAAATGGAAACGCAGAGTCATTGCAATTGTCTATCAGGGCGAGGATGTCCTGAAAACTTTGCGGGCGATAGCAGGGCCTACAAATCCGCTTCATGCGAGAGAAGAAAAGCCCGGGTGCATCAGGTCGCTTGGAACACTTGTGCCGGTCAAAGACGCAAACGGAAATGTTGTCGATAACCGTATGGATAATTTAATCCATACCTCAGCATCAGCTGCTGAAGGAGAGCGGGAAATAAAGCTTTGGTTTGAGCCCCATGATTTTCCTCCACTTATGCGGGCTTATCCTACTGAGATTTGCACCACCCATTATTATTACAAGGATGGGCGGCTTTACAACACCTATGAGCCTAATAGCGCGCTTTTAGTGGCTCCCGGCGATGTGGTTTGGAAAACCGACCTGGAAGTTCTCGAAGGCTTTTCGCAAAACAAACCGGTAAAGGGCAGCTTGAATGCTGTTGTAGCAAAATATCTTATTAACAAAAATTAGAAATATCAGCACAGTGACGTTTTAAGAAAGGAAACGAAGGAGCAAAATATGGCCAAAAAAACAGTGGCAGATATCAATGTAAAGGGTAAAAGAGTCCTAATGCGTGTTGATTTTAACGTGCCGCAGGACGATCAGGGCAATATCACCAGCGATGACCGGATAGTAAAGGCGCTTCCGACAATAAAGAAAGTTCTGGATGGCGGCGCATCGCTGATTTTGATGAGTCATCTGGGCAGGCCGGAAGGCAAACGGGACGAGGCTTATACGCTAGCGCCGGTTGCGAAGAGATTATCCGAATTGCTTGGCAAACCGGTTGTTTTTGCCAACGACTGTATCGGGCCAGATGTTCAGGCGAAGGCCAAGGCCCTGAAGGCGGGCGACGTGCTGCTATTGGAGAATCTTCGTTTTCATAAGGAAGAGACAATAAAAGACAAGGCTGCAAAAGAAGACGAGCAGCTTCGCAAGGCGAAGGATGGTTTTGCACAGCAGCTTGCAGATTTGGCGGACATTTATGTCGATGATGCATTCGGAACTGCACACAGGGACAATGCCTCAATGTACACTGTGCCTGTTTTAATGAAGGGAAAGCTGCGGGTCACTGGATTTCTTGTCGAGAAAGAGCTGAAGTTCCTGGGCGATACAGTCCAGAAGCCCAAGAGACCGTTCGTTGCAATCCTCGGCGGCGCAAAAG
>JBFZBH010000374.1:0-2529 GCA_041308525.1 Phycisphaerae bacterium
GCTATGAATGGTTCCGGCTATATTACTCTCGACGGCTCAAATGATTATGCAATTATTAACAGGACGATTTCAACCGATTTCACCATCGCATTCTTTGTCAAAACGACCGACACCGCTTCAACAGGACAGTGGTATAGCGGCGATGGTCTTGTCGATGGCGAGGTCGGCGGCGTTACAAACGATTTCGGGACAGCTCTTATCGGAAATAAATTCGGCTTCGGCGTCGGAAATCCTGATACCACAATTACATCAACTACACCCATCAATGACGGCGACTGGCACCATGTTGCTGCAACTCGCAATGCTGTGACCGGGGCAATGAAAGTTTACGTCGATGGTGTTATGGAAAATAGCACAACAGGTCCGACAGGTGCAAAAACCTCTCCATCCAAGCTCCGCATTGGCTGCCTCCAGACCAATATCCATTTCCTGTCCGGCTCCATTGACCGCCTGGATATCTTCAATACCGTCCTGTCGGATGCCGAGATTGCTCAGCTTGCAGCAGGCTCTGTCCCCGGTTCGCAGAAAGAAACCGACCTCTATCCGGATAACATTATTAATTTCCTGGATTTCGCTATATTTGCCCAGTGCTACTAATATAATTGAATTATAATACTGTTAATGACGATAAAAAATATAAGCCAAAGTTCGAAATTAAAAAGGCTCTTGTCAGCCGAATAGGAGAGTTTGTCTTATGCATAAGAAAACAAGCTTCTTAACTTTCATCGTGGTCCTTGCCTTCACATCAGCCTGTTTAGCACCAACATGGAATAGCACTTCCAACAACCGATGGGACGTCGCAGGCAACTGGACCGGCGGTATCCCCAGCGGCACTGCCACAACAGACTCCGAGGCACTCTTCAACCAGGCTGGTAAAGTTGCCTGCCTTGTCGATAGCGCAACAACCGCCATACCCGGACGCATCAGCATCAATTCGAACAACGCTGTGCTGAATGTCACCGGCGGTTCCTGCATCAGCCAGTATAACACCGGCAGACTCACTATCGGGTCCGGCGGTTACGGCACCCTCAACGTCAGCGGCGGAACTGTCTCCGGAAACTATGCCCTCCATATGGGACGGACCAGCAGCGGACGCGGAACTATAAATGTTTCCGGCACAGGAATGGTAAAAATTCTCGCAAACCTCAGCACCGGAAGCCATGAGGTTACAAGGGTCGCCACTGAAGCAACTAATACCTCTGCGGTCATTAACGTTAACGGCGGAACTTTCCACAGCGAGCTTGATGTCGAAGCAGGACTCTCTGGCGTTATCCAGTCATCAATCAACGTCAACGGCGGAGTATTCGAGGTAACAGGCGGAACAACTCCCAACCACTCACATACTTCCCACAATATGACCATTGGACGCGGCAGCGGCACTGCTGATGTCAACATCACTGGCGGAACAATCAGCGTCAGCGGCAATCTTACAATAGGCTCAGGTTCCGGCTCAATCGGAACTGTCACTATGACTGGCGGAACAATCAGTGTCGTCGGAAACTTAATCCTCGGCGCGAGCAGCGCCACCGGAACAATCTATTTCTACGGCGGCACCATCTCAGCAGGAAATGTTTCATCAATCGGCACAGGCAGCCAAATTGAATTCGGCTCTCTGGATGCCATAATGTTATTGGGCGGCGATGACAGTACACCGGTAAACGATTATATCACATCAGGAAAGTTCATACAAACTGTAGGTGCAGGTTATTATATTGCTTATGACTTTAATCCCATCACGAATACGACCACCGTTTATGTTGCAAGCCCGTTTTCTGAGCAGGCAACTTTACCCAGCCCCCAAAACGGCGCCGGCAATGTTGACCCCAATGAAAACCTAAGCTGGACACCCGGCACCTGGGCGGATTCGCACGATGTTTATTTCGGCTCAAATTATGAAGGCGTTTTAAATGCGACGCCCTCTTCCGCCGAGTTCAAGGGAAATCAGGAACCGAATACCTTCGAGCCTGGCACTCTGGAATATGCAAAAACCTATTACTGGCGAATCGACGAGGTAAATGTCCTTCATCCTTCAAGCCCCCTAAAAGGAAACGTCTGGAGTTTTTCCGTCGCTGAATGGCAGACCGATGACTATCCTCCCGTTATTCTTGTCGATAGCTCCGAAACTCTCGCAAACGAAGGAGGCGACCGCTCCTACACCTCTTACGGCGAATGGAACACCAGCGGCAACTACGACGGCTGGACAGTAACAAACGCTTCTTCTTCATCAGTAAGCGGCGGATACATCTCAGCCACAGAAAATGTCGGCGGCTCACCTTTGACACTCGATATCCCCATAACAACAGGGCCTCTTGCAGCAAACCTCGACTATGGCTTCAAAGAGAAACTGCAAATCCGCTGCAAAATCCCCGCCGGCTTCACCGGAGATTTCAAATTCCAGTATAAAACTTCATTCCGCAATTCTTATACAGAAGACAAAGTATTTGTAATCCCTGCCGGCACCCTCATTGCAGACGGCGCCTGGCATACATATATTCTCGATTTAGTTTTAGAGCGAAGATTTCGCGGCGA
>JBFZBH010000375.1:0-2529 GCA_041308525.1 Phycisphaerae bacterium
CAGCAGGGAAATACAGTCATCAGGCAGGCAATGAAAAAAACCATTCTCTTCATAGTCTTTATCTCCCAAATAATTATTTACTTATTAATTCTCTATGATTTTAAACATTGTCTTACCCCAAAGTCAAGAAAAAAATGCAAAATTTTCGGAATGGGAAGGAAAGAAACAATTTTCTTGATTGGACGCAAAGAGCGGTTATAATGATTCGAGAAAAAGGTCAGAAACCACAAAGTAGCACAAATTGTACATTATATTTTTCTCTGTGTTCTCTGTGCCCTCTGTGGCTTAAAATCTCTGTGGCAAGGAATGGGAATTATTATGGAAACTATAAAAGAAAAAAAGAACGATGTATTAAAACTTGAGCCGTCATTGCCGTATAAGGTGGCGGATATTTCTCTGGCAGGATGGGGACGCAAGGAAATCAAGCTTGCAGAAAACGAGATGCCGGGCCTGATGGCAATACGTGAAAAATACGGAAGCAAAAAGCCTTTGAAGGGAATCAAGATAACCGGCAGCCTTCATATGACAGTACCGACAGCAATGCTGATAGAAACCCTCGAAATTCTCGGCGCCGATGTCCGCTGGGCGTCCTGTAATATCTTTTCAACTCAGAACCATGCAGCCGCAGCCGTCGCAAAAGAAGGGAAGACTCCCGTCTTTGCCTGGAAGGGTGAATCGCTCGAAGAATACTGGTGGTGCACCGAACAGGCGCTTACCTGGCCTGATGGCTCCGGGCCAGATGCTATCGTTGATGACGGCGGCGATGCGACGCTGTTTGTAGTCCAGGGTTCGCGGATTGAAAAAGACCCATCGCTTCTTGATGCCAAATATGACAACAAAGAATTTCAGATTATCATCGACAGGCTTCGCGAGAGCCTTGCGAATTCTCCCGGCAAATGGACGCGTGTCCTCTCGAACCTGCGCGGCGTTTCTGAAGAGACGACAACCGGTGTTCACCGTTTATACCAGATGGCACAAGCAGGGGAGCTGAAGTTCCCTGCAATAAATGTGAATGATTCAGTGACCAAATCCAAATTCGATAATCTTTACGGCTGCAGAGAATCGCTTGCAGACGGCATAAAGCGTGCAACAGGCGTAATGGTTGCAGGCAAGGTCGTGGTGGTTTGCGGATACGGTGACGTTGGCAAGGGCTGTGCACAATCGATGAGGGGACTGGGGGCAAGAGTTTTGATTACTGAAATTGACCCGATTTGCGCACTGCAGGCTGTTATGGAAGGATACGAGGTCGTAACGATGGAAGACGCGGCTTCCGTTGGTGATATTTTTGTGACTGCGACCGGCTGCTGCGATGTGATACGCGGCGAGCATATGGAGAGAATGAAGAACGAGGCGATAGTCTGCAACATAGGTCATTTCGACAGCGAGATAGAGATAAGCTACCTTGAGCATTGCAAACAATGCAGAAAAGAAAACATCAAGCCGCAGGTTGATAAATGGACGATAAAATCCGGACGCTCAATTATCGTTCTTGCGGAAGGCAGACTCGTGAATCTTGGCTGTGCAGCAGGTCACCCGACATTTGTGATGAGCAACAGCTTCACCAATCAGTGCCTTGCACAGATTATGCTTGTCAGCGAAAAGCTGGAGCCAAAAGTTTATACCCTCCCGAAAAAACTCGATGAGGAAGTTGCAAGGCTTCATCTTGGCAGGCTCGGCGCAAAACTTACAAAGCTAAGTAAAAAACAGGCAGACTATCTGGGGATACCGGTCGAGGGACCGTTTAAGCCCGAATTTTATCGTTATTAACTCGATTATCAGGGAAGAAGATAATATTTTAAGGATGATGATATGTTAGTGAGCGGGACTTTAGCAGATAGTTTCAAACCTTTGGCAAAAAGATATGCCATTGCCTACGAAATTTTTCTTGTGTTGGGCGGCTCGATAATAATTGCGTTATCCGCCCAGCTTGCAATCGGCTGGCCTGTTCCGATTACCGGGCAGACTTTTGCAGTCCTTATGCTTGCTGCTCTTTACGGCCGTGTCAGGGCAATCACCACTGTCCTCGCATACATCATCGAAGGGCTTGCCGGGCTGCCTGTATTCGCAGGTTTTAAGTTCGGCCCAGCAGCACTTTTTGGCCCGACCGGCGGATATATCATCGGTTTTCTCGCTGCTGCTTATATTGTCGGTGCTATGTCCGAAAAAGGATGGGACAGATTTTTCGGGAAAACGGTAATTTCGATGTGCATCGGCAACGCTGTTATCTATGCCTTCGGATTGTCCTGGCTTTATTGCCTGTTATCCGCTGGAAAAATTGCTGGAAGTTTCAATACGATGCTGGAAAGAGGATTATTTTTATTTATTCCGGGCGATTTGCTGAAGATAATCCTTGCAGCGATACTGCTTCCCGCAGGCTGGAAAACTCTTTCAAAGTTTTCAGCAAATCGCTAACAGTCCGTAAGTATCCGGACGCCGAGCAGGTCTTTTATTTCACTTCGACAACTTCTATAAATTGGACTGACGCGCTGGATGTTGCTGAGTCAGGCACAATTTTTCCAACAAGACCAA
>JBFZBH010000376.1:0-2509 GCA_041308525.1 Phycisphaerae bacterium
GCAGCAGCCGAAGCGGCCACGTTAAAGGCAAATGAAGCAGCGGCCCGCGCTGAGGAAGCTGTAAAGAGGGCAGAGGAAAGAGAGAGAATCGCAGATGAAAAAGCAAAACAAGCTGACATTGTTTTCAAAAAATCAATGAAGAAGTAAATTTATAAGGAAGTGGTAAGGTTTTGAGACCCACCACTTCCTTATATTTTCACCGTTTAGCACGGCACGTATTGCGGATATATCTGGAAGAGGACTGGTTTTGCGAACATCAAGCACATTATTAACAAGCACAAAGACGTATACGGATAAAAGGCAGACAGGGATAGGCAAGTATCTTCGCCTTTTCTTCGCCTGCATCATGATAACATCAATTCTTATATGCGGATGCAGTTACATTGATCCGGGACTTCAGACCAGATCAATCTCCCAGGAGGCAAATGATTTTTTCAACCAAGGAAAATACGAGGCTTCTCTGAGCAAATATGAGCAGATTATTGAGAAACATCCCGCGGTAGCGGACAGAATTCTTTTCGAGATGGGTATTATTTATGCCTATCCCAGGAACGAACAAAAAGACTATCAGAAATCTTTAGAATGTTTTCAGAAACTCGTAAGGGATTACCCGGATAGCGAGTACAGACTGGACAGCCAGATGATGATACTTCAAATCCATAATGTCATCATCAAGGATAAAATAATTGCTACACAGCAAACACAGATTGAGACTTCCCGGCAAGAGGTTAAAGACAAAGAGAATGAGGTTATTACATTGCAAAAAAGAATTGAAACGCTCGAACAAAAGATTTTTGCACTCCGGACGGAACCGGCAGATAGGGTTCTGGTAGAAAAGAAAGAGCGACGATTGACGTTGCTCTCAAAGGGCGAGGTGATAAAAACCTACAAAATAGCCCTGGGGGGGAACCCGGTTGGACCGAAAGAACGGCAGGGCGATAACAAAACCCCGGAGGGAACCTACATCATCGATTCAAGAAACAGGGACAGCTTTTATCACCTGTCTCTTCATATCTCCTATCCAAACGAGAAAGACAAAATGCGAGCAAAAGAACTTGGTGTTTCTCCGGGCGGAGATATAATGATCCATGGCATCAAAAATGGTCTCACGTGGGTTGGTGCTCCCCATTCAGAGGTTGACTGGACGAAAGGGTGTATTGCCGTTACAGACGAAGAAATGGAGGAAATCTACAAGTTAGTCCCAAATGGTACGATTGCTGAAATAAGGCCATAGAAAAAACCACGCAACTTATCGTTCGCTTAGCTGCATCCTCTCTTATTTCCCAAACATTGCAGATATCTGTTTTCAAACACTATGACAAATTTCCGACTGCCCAAAACCGATCAGTATTTTCTCCGTACAGCCAATCACGAAAGCTTTCCTGCAAGCATTATTCTGTGAAATGTTTTTCTCATAACAAAGCGAGAGTTTTCCTTGTTCCTCTATTGTTGCCTCTTCGTATAATCTTATCATACTGATTCCACACGATAATTTTATCCGATTTATTTTGGCCCCATTTTTGCTTTATAGCAAAGCAGAGCCACCTGACTTCAAACACATAAAATAACCCAAATTGAGCTTAAGCTCAGAGCGAGGTTAATTTAAAAATGGAAGGTCTTGGTGGCGCCGGCTTCTCGGATGTGCGTGCATCTTTCTTCCCAACTCTTCATCCATATTGTGACCAGAGACACGGGCAGAAATAACGGCATCACGGGAAGACCCAAAAATAACAGGGGCAAACCGATCAGGGAGTGGAATGCCCCTTTTTGTTTGTAATAAGCAGCACAAATGTCAGCCGGTTTGCTCGTTAATTTTGGTGGTGGGGGATGAGTAAAAACCGTTCATTCAAAGACAGAAGGATCGGAGACCCGTATCTTGACCGAAGATCCGGTAGCGATAGACGTGAGAATTATGATTTAGATTTTTTTGAACAAGGCGGTGTCGAAAAAAGAAGTGGTATTGAACTTCGACATAAAGGGGAACGTCGTGCTCAGTGGGTTAAGGTTAGCCAATGGTCAAGCGTATGTCCCAAAACAAAACCACCCGCTGAATAAGGGCAAATTGAGCTCAAATTTTCAGTACAGAGGCAACCCGTCTTGTATTATGTCTTGTAGTATGTATATCGGCGATATAAACTAATCTTTGGGAGTCTTAGAAATTTTGATGGAGTTCGTCAGGTAATCGAAAACGGATAATTCCTCTTTCAGAAAGTCATTAGGTCGATTTGATCCTCCAGGCCGACCCGTAAACGTGGCTGATATCACTCGTACCAGGTAACTATTTCTTTTAGATCGGCCCTCCCGGTACGGAACGCATTTGCCGGAGAATTCTCGTCTGCATACCCGAGTGCAATGCCGAGGAGGATTTCCTTGTCTTCGGAAATACTGAGCATCCGGGAAACATCATCATTGTAGGCGGTAATCAGCCCGATCGGGCATGTGGCCAGGCCTTTTGCCTGTGCGGCCAGCAGCAGGTAGGAGACCGCCAGCCCCACATCCAGGTAGCGAA
>JBFZBH010000377.1:0-2501 GCA_041308525.1 Phycisphaerae bacterium
TTTGGAAGCTTGTCGTAAAAGAGCAGGCGGATGATTCTTGGAACGGCAATATAGAAATTGACAGTAGAGACCCAGTCGCAGGCATCCGGCTCGAAACTGTGCCTGAAGCGGCTGACCTCGCACCAGCTCTGGAAATTGTAGTTGCAGTAATTGCCCTTTTCGAAGTCAACGACCTCGGCAAGCTGCTGATATAGAAGAGTGAATGCCCGTCTTGCCTGCACGACGCGGATTGCCATATAGTTCCTGTTGAGGACAAGAACACTGCACCCTAATCCTGAATTATGCTCATCGGCATACATACGGAGATATTATAGCAAAACTTGCGCTTCAAGCAAGCTATTTAATAAAAGCATTGCATAAAGCGCCTTTGCGTTTTTTTGCTGCTGAGGGCGGCCGGATAAACTGCCGACTCCCCTGCGCAAGGCTCAAAATCGGACATTAATACACAGCATTAACTGTTTTTGGGTGACCGTTTGACGTCCGATTTGACCTGCCTGTCGGAAGCAGGCTGTTTTCTTGAACCTGCTTTTCGCATGACCTTGTCGGCCCTTGGGCCTTTATCACCGCTGACGATATCGAAGCTGACAACATCTCCCTCCTTAAGAGTTTTGAAGCCGTCGCCGGATATACTGGCGTAATGGACAAAGATGTCCTGGCCGTCGGCAGAAGCAATAAAGCCATAACCCTTTTTAGCATTGAACCACTTGACTGTTCCTTCCGGCATAAAGTTCTCCTTTTTTAATCCTCTTTCGCCCAGACAAAATGCTCCCGTGCATTTTGCTGCCTTGAAAAACGCGAACAGGAACAACAATAAATATATACTTTTCAGACCGCTTTTAACTTAATCTGATACTTTTCCCTTGACAGGATTTGCAGCATCGACACCGAGGTTGTCTTTCATCATTCTTCCCATTTTGAACTTAACGGTGCGCTTGGCAGGCACTTCTACCCTTTCGAGTGTCTTGGGGTTCTGTGCGACCCTGGCAGCCTTTGTTTTTGCCTCGAAGACGCCAAAGTCACGGAACTCCAGCCGATTACCCTTGGCCAACTCGGAAGTAATTTCATCGAGGAAGGACTGAATAATCTGTTTTACAAGGATTCTTTTAGCCTGGGTACGTTCGGCAATCAAATCGATAAGCTCTTTCTTAGTAATAGTGGACATATAATACCTCGTTTCAGGAATTGGGCGTAAAGCACTGAGGCCTTCGCGGGACCGAAAATTTATTTTTACGACAAACCGACCTTTTGTAATCAAAAAAACCAGTCATCATAAATACCAAATTAAACCAACCAGAAAGGCCCGACTGTACAGACTTTTTCGAGCCGACTGACAGAAATCCTCTTGTTTTTTTCCATACGGCCCGAAAAGAATTTCAATCATCGGGACACTGCAAGATACTATACTATAAAGACTTGGGACAAGCAAGTAAAATTTTAAAAAATTTTAAAAGGTGAGAAAATATACCTTTTTGGATGTTAGCAAACAGCGTGCCTGTAAATTTGGGACTTATCACGGACAATGTGACGCAGCAGGCAGTTTATAGGCATGGAAAAACGGATTTAGCAAATTTTTCGAGCAGAAACGATTGACCTTTGGCGGTTAAAATGCCATAATACTCGTTTCTATTAAGAATAAGCAGAATAATAAGGGCGAAAACCTGTCTTATTATAGAGAAAATTGATATGGCAAAAACTGAACAGCAAACATCTTCCCAGGAGCAGGGCATTCCCGGCGGGAGGACCGCCGAGGTTATAAATACCCTCGAGTGGCTGATAACGGCGTTCATACTTGCATTCGTTTTCCGCGCATTCGTGATGGAGGCCTTCCGGATACCGACTGGCAGCATGGCGGACACTCTGATGGGGGCACACTTTCGCTTCAGCTGCAGAAAGTGCGGATATGCCTATGAGCACGCGTTCGTTCCTGAAAGGTACAGATTAGTCAGAGACAGCGTGCCATTCGGCGAGGTTGAGACCCCGAAGACGCGATGTCCGAGCTGCGGCTATAATCAGTGGGGAGGGCAACAGTTAAAAGTATCGAATGGAGACAGGATACTGGTCCTCAAATGCATATATCAGTTCTCCGAGCCGAAGAGATGGGACGTGGTTGTATTTAAGAACCCGACGGACCCTAAGATAAATTTCATCAAGCGAATGATAGCCAGACCGGGCGAGACGGTCGAAATCATAGATGGCGACATTTATATAGATGACAAAATTGCCCGCAAGCCAGACAAGGTCCAGGAAGAATTGTGGATGCCGGTATATGACAATGACTATCAGCCGGTGCTGACGGAAGAGGCGATGTTTAACGGTCACACCTGGCATCAGCCATTTACGAACGAGAAAGGGTCTGCGTGGATAAACGGGCCTGATAATAAAACCATATTCAGGCTCAGCGGCAATGTCCTTAACACGATGTTTTACGATACTTCAGCAGGAAACGATTTCAGGACGGCTTATGCATATAATGAGGTGGGTGAATATGAATCTTTGCCATT
>JBFZBH010000378.1:0-3641 GCA_041308525.1 Phycisphaerae bacterium
CCAGGCGATGAGATACGCCAGATTATGTCTGTCCTGAAAATACCGCAAAATGAGGAAACGCAAAGAAACCTGTTCAGGACCGAATTCAACAGCCAGCTGAGCCGTTCCGGGATAAGGGCACAGCCGATCAAGGTAACCACGGCGGAAAAATCTCCAAAAGCAGGATATAAAACACTGTACCTCGAATGCAAGGCGAGAGGAAGTTTTGACCAGGTCCTGGATTTTCTTGCCAATGTGAACAGAAATCCATACCTGGTGGGAATCGAAAAACTCGTCATTACCAAGAGCGATGCGAGAAATCAGATGTCAAGGGATGTAAATATAGAAATAAAGGTTTCGTCTTTAGTAAAGAGGTGATTTATGGCTATCGATATCTTAAAGTATGTAAAGCGGTTCGCATCGTATATTTTTTATGGGGCAATGACAGTCTTCGCAGTTTTAATACTCATAAAAATTACAGGCTATTTTGTCTCCTCGGCAAGGGCCGACAGGCTTGTTACCGCTGCCTCGGCGTTCGCACAAACAAACACCGATGAAAACAGAGGTCTGCCTGCAAAATCGAGGGAGATTGCCGAAAGCCTGAAAAAGAAAAACCTTTTCGTGCAGGCTGCTCAGAAACAAAATCCCGTAAACCAGGTCAACGGCATTTTCGGAAGCGAGGCCCTTATAAACGGCACATGGTACAGGGAAGGCGACAAGATACAGGATGCACAGATTGTCGCAATTGAGCCTGCAAGGGTCAAAATTAAATGGCAGGATGAAGTCCGAACATACGAACCGATTACTTCAAGTTCACCGGCAGGAGGCGGACCGATGCAGGCAAGGGCAGGCGGGGAAAGCAGGCCTTCGTCTCCAGCCGGAAGAGGAGGTACGACAATAGTACAGGGCCAGCCGGACAGGGGATTCGGAAGGTTCGGCGGTTTTTCGGAAGAGCAGATGTCGCAGATGAGAGAGGCCCGACAGAGATTTGAAAACATGTCTGAATCCGAAAGACAGCAAATGTTCAATCAGATGCGAGAAGGCATGGGCGGAATGGGCGGATTCGGAGGAATGGGCGGTCCCGGCGGAAGAGGCCCAAGAGGTACTGGCGGCTCCGAAGGCCCCAGCTCAAACGGCGGAGGCAGTTCCGGCGGCGGTCCAGGCGGCGGACGCGGCGGACGCGGCAACAGAGGCGGGGGCGACTAAAAAATTGGAAGATTGATTGAAAATATATGAGTAAAAAAGGATATATTTTGATTTCGATGTTTGCTTTTTCAACAGTGTTGTGCGTGCTGATATTTATCAAGCTCGGCGGATTTTTTGTTTCTTCAGCAGCAGTTGCCGATTCTGTAAAAAAGGCTGCGGCTGGTGCCGTAAATGATGCCAACGGCTCTGAAGAAGCTTTCAGCAAAAATGCGGCTGCGGCAGAAGATTTGAAAAAGAAGAACCTTTTTACGGCACCTAAATCCGAATCAGAACACCCCGTAAAAAGTGTCGATGGAATCTTAGGGGATTCTGTTTTAATAGACGGCAAATGGTATAAAAACGGCGACTTTATCAAAGATGCAAAAATAGTTTCTGTCGAACCAACTTATGTCAAGATTCAATGGAACGGAGGCTTGAAAACCTTTACACCAATCGATTATGCTTCGGCGGCTGCACAGATAACTCAAGATGTTAATACCGCACAAAAACAGGGTCCCTCAAATGCATTTGCTGTAAATATTCAAAACCAACCTCAACGGACTACACGTTCTGAAGCTGCTGCCGCAAATTCAGAGAGCAAATCGAAAGCTGAAGACCCCTTCGAATGGATGGGTGTCCCATTGACAGACTCACAAAGAGAAAAACTGAACCTTGTCTGGAGCAGGCTTCCAGATAACGTTAAAGAAAGGGCAAAAGAGGAATGGAACAGGATACCTGCTGAGGTAAAAACCAGAGCACTTGAACAATTGGAACAAATTCCTATAGAGCAAATTCCTGTTGACCAAATAGACAGGCAGTTCAACAGGTAGAAAATAAATGTGTTATTGAATCAACAGAAATATATTGAAAGTCAGGTGAGGTAAAATGAAACGGTCAAAAGTAATAATTTCGGTTGCTGCAATCGCAGCAGTAATTATCGGCGCGGCGGTCTTTGTAAACTTCAAGGTTTACAATTTCACGAGGCTGGTTTCTTCGACTCTCAATAAAGAATCGCCTCCGACAGAGACCGCCAAAGATGCGGAGTCGAACAATCTGCCAGAGGTGCCTGCAGAGGAACAATCTGCCGAGCCAAATCAGATTCAACAGGCAACACAGAGTGATTCCAACGATCCGCAAATTGCACAACAGCAGGACGCCAATGAGCCCAACAGGCCAAGAGAGTTTCGCCGTTCAAGAAGGTCGATGGGCGGTGAAGAATTTGCCAGCGGCTTCAGAAATTTCGAGCCAATCAGCCGTTTGGACCACCCGGAGGATTCCAGCCGGGATTCGGACGGGATGTCAATCAGCCGGCAGAACCCAATCAGAACGTTGACCCGAATACCATTATGGAGGCTGTGAATCTCAAAGACGTCCAGATGAGAGATATAATTGCAAAGCTTGCCGAGTGGACGGGTAAAGTCATTATTCCCACCGATGATTCGATGAATCAGAGGGTCACGATTTATTCGGCCAAGAAACTGCCGAGACGACAGGCACTTGGACTGATTTACTCTGCTTTGCGCATAAAAGGCATTGTCGCCGAGGAGGTCGATGGAATAATTTATCTGAAGCCCATAAGAGAAGCTATGTTCGGCTCAGTCCCTGTTGTTCCCGCGGATCAGCCTCTTGCAGCCATCGAAAACAAAAGCCAGGTCGTCCAGAAGACCTTCAAGGTTGAAAACTACAGCCCGAGCAATATGAGCAGCATCCTTTTACCGATGATTGGTGAGCACGGTTATATCAGCTCGGATGAGGATTCTAAAACTTTGCTCGTCATCGATACCGTTGAAAACCTGATGCGGTTCGAAAGAATCATCAGCCAGTTCGATGTCCCCGAGGCAGAGCAGACCGTAACGCAGGTCTTCGTAATCAAAAACGGCGACCCGGCTGAAATAGTTCAGCTCCTTAACATACTTTTAGGTGTAACTTCCTCAACTACCTCTTCCGAACAGCGCGGCGGCAGGTCTTTCTTCCCAAGACCGGGCGGTTCGCCGGGCAGCCCGTCGGGGCAATCGGGCTCCGGCACAAGACCCGCTACTTCTGTTGTCATTTCATCAACACAGACGCCGGTAGTTCTCATAGCTGAACAGAAACAGCGATGGATAATTGCAAAAGGCTCACAGGAGAATCTAAAACTCGTCGGAGAATGGATTGAAAAACTCGACAGGTCAGACGGAGTATCGACAAACTACGATACTATACCCATAAAATACGCCGATGTTACAGAGGTAGGAGACCGAATCAATACCGCCCTAACAAAATTTCCGGGCACAGACATCAAAACCAGCGTTCTTGTTACACCTCTGCGGCAGGCCAAGCAGATTATGGTCTTCGGCAGCAAGGAAATGCGGGATATGGTCAAAAAGCTCGTAGAGGAAATCGATGTGATACCAAGCAGCGATGTTGAAACAAGGACATTCAAACTGAAATACTCCGACCCCGAGCAGCTTAAGCTCAAGCTCGACGAGCTTTACAGC
>JBFZBH010000379.1:0-3335 GCA_041308525.1 Phycisphaerae bacterium
TTTTTGCCCTTTCCCTGACCTCATCCATTACCGGCATTGCTGATGAATATCCTGTCCCCACAACCAGTCGCCTGCAGTTCCAGGGGATGTTCTCGTCTTCTGACAAAGGTGTATGTCCGTATATATCCCTGTATTTCTTTGATCCGCTCTTTTTTCACAAGTCTTTTTATTATGATTTTTGTCATTTCCTCCCCAGCAACAGAAGAGGCAAAAACCGCACAGCCACAATCTAAGTGGAAACCTGCTGGAAACAGGATAATGACCAGATGGGCAAAGAAAATTGACCCGCAAAACGTCTGGCCAGAATATCCCCGCCCAATGATGTTTCGAAGCGAATGGAAAAATCTCAACGGCCTTTGGGAATATGCGATTGAATCAAAAGATGCTCAAAAACCTGCGCAGTTCCAGGGACAAATCCTCGTTCCATTCGCAGCCGAGTCTGCTCTTTCAGGTGTCGGCAAAGCTGTCGGGGCAAAAAATAATTTATGGTATCGCAGGTCTTTTACGGTTCCACAAGATTGGAAGGGAAAAAGAGTGCTTCTTAACTTCGAGGCCGTTGACTGGGAAAGCACTGTGTGGGTGAACGGAAAGGAAATCGGGACACATCGCGGAGGCTACGACCCGTTCAGCTATGATATTACCGATGCCTTGAACAGCGATAGAGAACAGGAGCTTGTAGTTAAAGTCTGGGACCCGACCAATGATGAAAATGCTCCGCAGCCGCGAGGCAAACAGGTTATGCATCCCGGCGGAATTTTTTATACCGCCGTTACAGGAATCTGGCAAACTGTCTGGCTCGAGCCTGTGCCGCAAACACATGTCGAGTCATTGAAAATTGTCCCTGATGTCAACAATAGGCAGGTCATCGTGACCGTCAATGCAAAAAATGCCGAAAACTGCGAGGCGGTTGTAACAGCTAAATTCGATAATATTTCCAGCAGCGCATTCGGCCCGGCGGGCAAGCCCATAAGAGTCGAAAATGTTTCTGCGAAACTGTGGACGCCCGATTCGCCGAACCTATACGACCTCGAAGTTAAGCTTATCGATAAAAACAAAAAGCCGATCGATACTGTTTCCAGCTATTTTGGAATGCGCAAAAGCACTATAGCTAAAGATGAAGCCGGCATAATGCGGATGATGCTTAACGGAAAATTCGTCTTCCAGCTCGGCCCCCTCGACCAGGGCTGGTGGCCGGATGGCTTATACACTGCTCCTTCAGATGAGGCATTAAGATACGATTTGGAGGTCTTAAAGAAGCTCGGCTTCAATATGCTCAGAAAGCATGTCAAATCCGAGCCGCGCCGTTTATATTACTGGTGCGACAAGCTCGGCCTGATGGTTTGGCAGGATATGCCAAGCAGCGACTTCGACAGAAACAGATACAGCCCCGAAAAACTCCAGGAAATCGATAAGCAGTGGGAAACAGAGCTCAAAAATCTTATTGATACTCTCCACAATCATCCCAGCATAATTATGTGGGTGGCATTCAACGAAGGCTGGGGGCAGCACGATACAGAACGAATTACCAAATGGATTAAACAATACGACCCGACTCGCTTAGTCGATAATGCGAGCGGCTGGACAGACAGGAAAGTCGGGGATGTTATGGATATTCACAATTATCCCGGCCCCGCTATGCCGCGCCTCGAACCGAATCGAGCTGTTGTACTCGGAGAATTCGGAGGCCTCGGCCTGCCTCTCAAAGGGCATCTGTGGCAGGAGGAAGGCAACTGGGGCTACCGTTCTTACGAGGGCCTCGAGCAGTACGCAATCAGCTACACTAACCTGATTCAAAGATTATACCCCCTCGTCACTAAGGGATTGTCTGCTGCTGTCTATACCCAGACTTCGGATTGCGAAATTGAGGTCAAGGCAAAAGAGGTTTTCATAGACCAGGCAGATATCGAGCTTGTTTCAGATGATGCGAAAGCCCAGATTCATTACACGCTCGACGGCTCAGTTCCGACGAAAAATTCTCCTATCTATAAGGGTGCGATTACAATTAAGGACAACGCCACAATAAAGGCGAGGAGCTTTTGGCCCGATGGCGAAAAAAGCATTGTTGTGAGTAAGTCCGTAAAGAAAACTCAGCCTGCCAAAGCAGCCGCAGGTCTTTCAGAAGTTAAAGAGCCCGGAATTAAATTCGATTATTTCCAGGGCCGCTGGGAAAAACTTCCTGATTTTTCGAAACTTCAGCCCGCAAAATCCGGCATCGCTCAAACAATGGACCTTGGTGCGGTAAATGAAAAGGAAAATTATGCCCTGAGATTCACCGGCTTTATCAAGATTGCCAAACAGGGCGTTTACAGCTTCTACTGCGACAGCGATGACGGCACAAAACTTTCCGTTGCAGGAAAAGAAGTCGTTGTCAACGACGGCGTTCACGGAATGCTCGAAGTAAAAGGTGATATTTCCCTCGGCGAAGGCTGGCATCCGATTGAGTTTCTATTTTTCCAGGGCGGCGGCGGTCAGGGACTTCGTGTAAGCTATGACGGCCCCGGAATCGAAAAAGGAATTATTCCGGCCGATGTCCTCGCCCATTAAAGGGAAATGAAAATATGGTCCGCAGAGAACATATTCTTTGTCATTCTGAGCGCAGCGAAGAATCTCTTGTTTATTTATAAAGGAGATTCTTCACTTCGCTTTGCTCCGTTCAGAATGACAAATTTTACGGATTTTCTACAAAAAAATAATACTAACTAAAAGGGGTAAAAAAGTATGTGCAAGAAAATGGTAAAATTTGCGATTGTGCTGACGGCTTTTGTTTTTACAGGCTGCACTGCAATAGCTCAGCAGCAGGGAAAAATTAATCTGGAAAATGACAAGCTCAAAGTCGAATTTGATAAATCAGGCCTTACGAGTATTCAGGATGCCGCCTTGAATAAAACCATCAGCCTGACAAATGACGGTTTTTCACTCAGCTTTGACGGCACTGCTGTCAATAGTGCCGATATCCAGCCGCAGGTTGTAAAAGAATCCGCATCAATGGTTACATACACCTTTAAAAAAGATGGGCATACTATTAAAGTTGTCTATGAGCTTCAGAAGGGCTGGCGTTTTGTCAGCAAACAGATAAAGATTGAGCCTGCCGCTCTTGCGGATTACGTTGTAAAACAAATCACTGTCTTCAACGGCAAAGTCGCAGGCGACGTTCACGAGACATACAGGCTTTCGGGCGGAAGATACGGCATTTCTCTGCGAATGAAAAATAATCCTGCTGATGCTAAGGCAGGTTACGGCTGCTTTATGCTCATACAGAATCCTATGAGCAGGTATGAAGAAGCCGATAAAAATATCACAGCTGCCTATGACCCCAATATGCAGTGGAAATCGCA
>JBFZBH010000380.1:0-2640 GCA_041308525.1 Phycisphaerae bacterium
ATGGCAAAAGAAGTTCATGTAAAGATTAAATTGCAGGCGCCTGGCGGGCAGGCGACGCCGGCCCCGCCGATAGGTCCTGCATTGGGCCAGCACGGGGTGAATATCGGTCAGTTTGTCTCGCAGTTTAACGAGAGGACGAAGGAATTTAACGGCACGGTAGTGCCTGTGGTGATATCTGTTTATAAAGATAAAAGCTTTACCTTCGAGGTAAAGAGTCCTCCGGCGGCAGTGCTGCTAAAGCAGGCAGCAGGCATAGCGAAGGGCAGCGGTGTACCGAACAAAGATAAGGTCGGGAAAGTAACATCCAAGCAGGTCAGGGAGATAGCCCAGACGAAGCTTAAAGACCTGAATGCACACGATGTTGATAATGCAGTAAGGATAATCGCTGGCACCGCCAGAAGTATGGGAATAGAAATCGTGGAATCGTAATCCGCGTTTTGTGCAGACCACGGCAAACAGTGGGAGCGAAACTGTCAATAAGGACAATTTGCGTTTAAAAGGGAAAAATATGACACAAAGAAGCAAGAGATATCAAAAAGAGGCGCAGCATTTCGACGAAACACCAACAGGAATACCAGAGGCAGTAGAAAGACTTAAATCATTCAGTTCTTTGAAGTTTGACCAGACGATAAACTGCGTAGTAAATCTGGGCATAGACACGAAGCAGTCTGACCAGATTGTGCGCGGTTCGATGTCTCTTCCGTTCGGGATAGGCAGGCAGAAAAAGGTCATAGTTTTCTGCGATGATTCCGAGGCAGAGACTGCGAAAGCGGCGGGCGCAATTGAGGCGGGATGCGATGACATGATAAAGAAGATTACAGACGGCTGGTCTGATTTCGATGTGGCGATTGCCTCGCCGAAGGTAATGGGAAAGGTAGGCAAGCTTGGAAGGGTGCTTGGTCCGCAGGGCAAGATGCCGACGCCGAAAAACGGGACAGTGACGGCTGATATTTCGACGGCGGTGAAGGAATTTGCCGCGGGCAAAATCGAATTCAAGAGCGATACAGGCGGCAACGTCCATGCGGTTGTGGGCAAGCACAGTTTCGAAAAGGACAAGCTTGTTGCGAACATCGAGGCATTCCTCAACCAGATAAAAAAGATGAAACCGGCATCTGTAAAGGGGACTTATATTAAAAAAGCCTGCTTGTCGGCAACGATGAGCCCATCGGTGATAATAACTGTTTAAGGCAGAAAAGCAGGGGGAACGGCAGAAAAAAATATGTTCATTAGGATGATTATTTAGGCAGGAAAACAGAAATGAGCAAGTATGTAAAACAGCTTTTGCAGTCGGAACTGGAGAAAAAGATCGCCGCTGAGAACATCAATGATTTTATGGTGGTCAGCATAAAGGGCATCGGCGGAACGGACAACAACCAGATGAGGGGCCAGCTTAAGGCCAAGGGCATAAAGGTGCAGATGGTCCGCAATGAGATATTTAAAAGGGCGCTTCGCAACTGCAAGATGAGCACTGCGGAAAATCTTTTCGAAGGGACTTGCGCAATCGCATACGGCGGCGACAGCATAGTGGATATCGCCAAAGAGATAGCCGACTGGCAGAGAAAGGTTCCCGCCCTTGAGGGTTTTCTCGGGACCGCTATCAGTTATTGCCGGCTGCATAAAGACTATTTCGGAAAAGCAGGAAAAACAAGAGCCGGCAGCGGCATAAATAAATTTAAGACGAATATTAACAGCCTGAGCGGCTGCCCCCAAGCGGGTTAAACGAAACGGCGTAGTTTCGGCTACCATCGGGCGCTAAGAAAGAACAGGAGTTTAAAACAATGGCAGACGAACAAGCAGCAAAAAGCTGGAACAGTGAAGTAAAAGCACTGGGTGACAAGATTGTGTCGTTGACACTTATGCAGGCCAAGGAGCTTGCGGATTATTTGAAGGCCGAGTACGGAATCGAGCCGGCGGCGGGCGCAGCAGTTATGATGGCAGGCCCCGCAGCAGGAGCAGGCGCGGCGGCTGAGAAGGCAGAGGAAAAGACCAGTTTCGATGTTGTCCTCAAAGCAGCGGGCGACAAGAAAATTCAGGTGATCAAGGAAGTGCGTGCACTTACGAACCTCGGTCTTAAAGAGGCAAAAGACCTTGTAGAAGGCGCACCGAAGACCGTAAAGGAAGGCGTCAGCAAGGCGGATGCCGAGGCAATGAAAAAGCAGATCGAGTCGGCAGGCGGGACAGTTGAAATTAAGTAATTAAGAATAATGTGCTGTTAAAAGAATCCGAATATCAAAAGAAGATTGATTCGGGAGTATTAAATGCTGTCAGAAAATGTCAGAAATTTCGGCAGGGTGCCGGATGCGGTTGAGATTCCGGACCTTGTGGCTCTACAAAGAGCAAGTTATGAAAAATTCCTTCAGACGAACGCGGCGCGAGACAAGAGAAAGAATATCGGCCTCGAAGAGCTGTTTCGGGAAGTCTTTCCGATAGAAAGCTACGACGGGAGCATGAAACTGGAGTTTCTCGGGTACGAGCTTGAAAAGCCGCGATACAACCCGATGCAGTGCAGGCAGCTAAGGCTGACATACGGGTATCCATTGAAGGTTTACTGCAGGCTCCGCAAGGCGGGCGGCGAGGATTTGTCCGAGCAGGTCGTGTATCTTGGCGAGGTGCCGATAATGATCGGCGGCGGGGAATTTA